>JABDGP010000020.1 GCA_013285945.1 Bacteroidota bacterium
GACAAGTTTTAGCCCAATTATGAAACATGCTTAATTTGCAGCCGTTTTCTATTTCTGTATCCGTTGCATGAAAAAAAAGCTGGTTATCCTTTCAATTGCTGTGCTGGGGTTGACTTTACTGTCATTCACCCCTCCGGCAGACCGTTTCTTTGAACTGGCCAAAAACCTTGAAATATTCGGTTCTCTCTTTAGGGAAGTAAATTCACTGTATGTGGATGATGTAAATCCCAACGTGATGGCGCGTAATGGAATCGATGCCATGCTTAATTCGCTCGACCCATACACCAATTATATACCTGAAGATGAGGTAGAAGATTATCGTACATTAAATACAGGTCAGTATGGCGGAATCGGTGCATCTACTATCAACATCGGAAATCGCACAGTAGTAAACATGATCTTCGAGAATTATCCTGCCTATAGAAACGGCTTGAAGATCGGTGACGAAATCATGAAACTTAACGGTGTTGAGTTATCCAAAATTACCGCTGAAGAATCCAGCAGGTTGATGAAAGGCCAAATCGGTTCTCTTGTAAAAGTGAGTGTGAAGCGCTTCGGACAAGACAAACAAATCGACCTGGAATTCAAACGTGAGAAAATAAAAATCAACAGTGTGCCCTACTTTGGTATGGTTCCGTCACAAGATATAGGACTGGTACAACTTACTGAGTTTACCTCCGATTGTAGCAAGGAATTAAAAAAAGGAATTCAGGCGTTGAAAGAGCAAGGGGCTAAAAAAATAATCCTTGACATTCGCGGCAACCCAGGTGGTCACCTCAACGAAGCTGTCGATATCTGTAATTTCTTTATCCCAAAAGGAAAATTGGTCGTAGCTACCAAAGGCAAAAGCGAGCTACGTGATTACGAAACTCAAGGAAACCCTTTGGATGAAAATATTCCATTAGTGATTTTGATTAACAGAGGAAGCGCCTCCGCTTCTGAGATTGTAGCCGGAACAATGCAGGATTATGATCGGGCTGTAGTTGTTGGCGAGAAATCGTATGGCAAAGGTCTCGTGCAAATGGGTAAGCCTTTCTCTTACAATTCTTATATCAAAATAACCACAGCAAAGTACTACACACCCAGTGGTCGTTGCATTCAGGTTTTGGATTACACCCATCGCAGGGCTGACGGAAGTGTTGGCACAGTACCCGATTCTCTCAAGAAAGAATTTAAAACCTCAGCAGGCAGAGTAGTTTATGATGGCGGTGGAGTTGAACCTGACGTTGTGTTGAACTCAGATGAACCTGCCGGAATCGCTGTAGCTCTTGCCCGCCAAGGGTTCATTTTTGATTATGCAACCATTTATGCTTCAACTCATGCGTCTATTGCTACACCAAAGAGTTTCGCACTAACCGCTGCGGAATACGATGAATTTGTAAACTGGATGAAAGGGAAAAAGATGGAGTACACAACTTCACTGGAGACCGGATTAAAAGAACTGGAGGACGAAGCTGCGCACGAAAAATACCTGCCTTTAATCAAGCAGCAGGTAGCGCTGGTAAAGCAGAAGATTGCCGAAATTCACCAGTCCGATTTCACACTCTTCAAAGAACAAATCAAATCTCTGTTAGAACATGAGATTGTGTCGCGCTATTATTTTGAGAAAGGCGCTGCAGAATTCTCCCTCAACAACGATAGGGAAGTAAAAAAAGCGGTCGAAATACTTAACGATCCTGTCACGTACAAAAAGATTCTCCGTGTTCAGTGAACATTTCACGGATGAGAAAAGCTAAAGCACTAGTAATCGCCGTCTTTGTTTTTGGCGGGCTCCTTCTCATCATGGATTCATGCATGCAATTCCGGATGAGCCATTCAGAAATCGATAAATTCTTTTCTAATAAAGAGAAGAAGGGCACATTACACCAATACAAGGTTGACAAGTGGCGTTCGATTAATTACTTGCATGTAGGCGATGAAAATCTACCGTTAGTCATTTTTGTTCACGGATCACCCGGGTCGCTTAGTGCCTTTATCAATTTCATGGCAGACACCGCTATTCTGAAAAGGGCGCAAGTTATCTCTGTTGACCGTGCTGGTTTTGGAGATTCTGATTTTGGGTATGCAGAAAAATCCTTGGAGAAACAGGCTGGCTACCTCAAGCCTATTCTTGAAAAATATAAAAGCAATAAACCTGTAATTCTCGTCGGGCACTCATTGGGCGGGCCGGTGGTCGCACGCATGGCAATGGATTACCAAAACCTGATTGATGGCTTGGTGATTGTCGCGGGTTCAATCGATCCCGATCTGGAGCCGAATGAAACATGGTTCCGGGCACCATTGGCTACTCCGTTTTTAAGCTGGATTTTACCCCGCTCTTTCAAGGCGTCAAACTTAGAGATCTATAAACTCAAACCTGAGTTGCAGGAAATGCTGCCTCTTTGGAAAAACATTACGTGCCGAGTAATGGTAATACAAGGAAAAAAAGATGATTTGGTTTCACCTGCCAATGCCGACTTTGCAAAGAAAATGCTGGTCAATGCGGCTTCAGTAGATTTCATTATCAAAGAAGACATGAATCACTTCGTGCCGTGGCAACATCCCGAATTGATACGGGAAGCAATCCTCAAGCTACTGGACAAAAAATAAGAGCGGCTGTTCACCGCTCTTATCATTTCATTTACAGAGTTCTTATCTGAGGAACAACAGTTCACGGTATTTGACCAATGGCCAGTCCTCGTCATCAATAAGCAATTCGAGGTCATCAACGGCATCGCGGATTACTTCGAAGTACTTCTCTTTGATATCATCACAATAGGCGATCGCACGCTTATGGGTATCAGTCATCTTGTTTACGCGCTTACGTTCTTCTACCATCGCTCTTACATTTTTCTTGATGGTATCAATATGTTCAGCAATTTCTTTGATCGTTTGAATCACTGCTTTGTTATCAACACCCAAGCCCTTCAATCCATTGGCATTGGTAATCAATTTGCTTTGATAGTTGATGGCTGTCGGCACGATATGATTCATGGCCAAGTCTCCCATTACGCGAGCTTCAATCTGTACACGCTTGATGTAAGACTCCAGCCTGATTTCATTGCGAGCCTCCACTTCTTTATGAGTAAGTACAGCATGTTTTTCGAAGAGCTCTGCAGATTTCTTGGTCAAGTACGCATCCAAAGCGCGCGGCATGTTCTTCACGTTGTTCAACTTGCGTTTGGCAGCTTCCTTAACCCATTCGTCAGAATAACCATCGCCTCCAAAGCGAATGTCCTTTGATTCTTTAATGTACTTTCTCAAGACATTAACGACAGCCAAACGTCTTTCTTCTCCTTTTTCAATCAACTTGCTTACTTCTGCAAAGAATCTATCCAATTGATCAGCAACGATCAGGTTCAATGCTGTCATGGCAGTGGCGCAGTTGTCGCTGCTACCTACGGCGCGGAATTCAAACTTATTGCCGGTGAAGGCGAAAGGCGAAGTGCGGTTACGGTCAGTGGCGTCCAAGATGATTTCAGGAATCTGGTCGATGCCCAGTTTCATGTACATATTGTCGCCCTTCTCGATTTTTACATTTCCCTTCTTCTCCAGTTCATCCAGTACAGCAGTCATTTGAGTACCAATAAACACAGACATGATTGCAGGAGGTGCTTCATTAGCGCCTAAGCGAAAGTCATTGCCCGGTGTGGCGATGCTGGCACGCAACAAGTCGGCATGCTCATGCACAGCCTTGATGGTGGTGATAAAGAATGTAAGGAAGAGTAAGTTGTCGCGCGCAGAGCTGGAAGGTGCATACAAGTTCACGCCTGTGTCAGTGATTAGCGACCAGTTGTTGTGCTTGCCGCTTCCGTTCACTCCGGCAAAAGGCTTTTCATGAAAAAGTATTTTCAGATCGTGCTTCTCTCCTACTCTGCTCATCACATCCATCATCAAAAGATTGTGATCGTTGGCCACGTTCACCTCCTCAAATAAAGGCGCTACTTCAAATTGGCTTGGCGCTACTTCATTGTGACGTGTCCGCACAGGGATTCCTAGCTTCCAGCATTCGATTTCAAAGTCGCGCATGAAGTCATAAACACGTGAAGGAATGGTACCAAAATAATGATCTTCCAATTGCTGTCCGCGAGCCGGAGCGTGACCAAATACAGTGCGGCCGGCCATCACCAGGTCGGGGCGGGCATTGTATAAGGCTTCGTCTACCACAAAATACTCTTGCTCTGATCCCAATGAAGCTACCACATGCTGTATGTCTTTATCAAAAAGCTGGCACACTTGCGTTGCGGCGAGGTCTACCGCCTTCAATGCTTTAAGTAATGGAGATTTGGCATCAAGGGTTTCGCCTGTATAAGAAACGAAGACCGTCGGGATACTAAGAGTCCTTCCGTACAAAAACATAGGTGAGGTTGGGTCCCATGCGGTATAGCCGCGGGCTTCGAACGTGCTGCGAATACCTCCGCTGGGGAATGAAGAAGCATCTGGCTCTTGTTGTACCAGTTCGCTTCCTTTAAATTTCTCTATTCCCGAGAGTGCATCAAAAAAAGAGTCATGCTTTTCGGCAGTTCCTCCCGTCAGTGGCTGAAACCAGTGCGTAAAGTGGGTGGCACCTTTAGCCATTGCCCAGCTTTTTGCCGCAGACGCTACTGCATCGGTTGTTGCCTCGTCTATTTTCTCATGGTTTTTGATAGCGCTATTTACTTTTTTGTAAACAGCAGGCGCCAAAGTAGACCGCATCTGCTCCATGCCGAACACGTTTTCGCCAAAGAAGTGCGAAATGTTGGGTGTGGGCAGATCAACGTGGACTTTGAGCCGCTCATTCAGTTTTTTTAATGCCTCGAACCGTAATTTTGCCATAGTGGTTGTTTTTTATGTCAATTCTCCGGCAAAGAAAGTAATTTTTAGAGTCGGTAGGTTAAATTATACCCATCTTTTTAAAAAAAATAAGCCTCCAGGCGAGCCCGGCTCTAAGTCCGTAACCTGATCTCTGCTGAAGCCTTAATTCATAAGTTGAGTGATCCTTATATTTGCCAAAATTTCAATCAACCTCTGATGCTACCCGGTCAACCTGTTAAGCTTTCAACCATCTTTATTTATCTGTGCGGCATCCTCATCTGCATTGGCATTGCACCCAGCCTCCCGCAGCTCGATTTTATTGCAGCTTGGCAAGACCCTGCCGCTACACGTACCGTTTCATTCTTTCAGTTTATCTCTGACTCGATCAGTTATATAAGCTTTGGCATACCGGTAGTAGTTACGATCGCCATGGAATTCAGGCGCGAATCCGGCAAAAAGCAAAGCAGGCTGTCGTTGCTCTATATTATCTTAAGCATTGCAGTAGCCGGATTGATTTCTTATGTGATGAAGAAAACGTTTTCAGAGCCGCGGCCATATGAAATAGATTCGCGCATTGCGCAACTCAGCGTAGGAGGAGGCTATTCGTTACCCTCCGGGCATACAACGGAAGCTTTTGCATCGGCAATGGCATTGACTCTGCTTTACCCACGATGGTTTGTATTTGTCCCTGTTTTCTTCTGGGCGTCTTTAGTCGCTACCTCACGAATCTATCTGGGTGTACATTATCCATTCGATATCCTCGTTGGCATGTTCATTGGATCAAGTGTCTCTTCGGCAGGTTACTACTTCGTCTTTGCAAAATACGTGCTACCAAAGAAATCGTAAGCAACTGGTCATCAGCCTTTCTCCTTTTTTGTAACGTAGAGCACATATCCTGCACCAGTGATTGCAATGAAGTAGCCCACCGCCATCCAGTGGATGTTTGCAGCAGGAACGCTTGCTTTGCTTACCACCTCGCCTTTCAGGAAGTTGAACATGCTATATGTGTAAGGGATGACATAACCGTATTTCCACGAAAGTGAACCAAGTGCAGCAACCCAAAGCATGAAGCCGGCACCAATTGGAATGAGGAAATTCTTGTATCTCAAACTTATCAGGTACTGCAGAGCAATGATGGGCAGGCAGTCAACGAAATAATACATGTTTTCCTTTAAGAACCACATAAAGGGAATGGATTCTTTCGGGTAGGACACGCCTGGGAAAAGCAAGTAAGGAATTACAGCCGACAAGTAAATGCCGATATTAAACAAGAGAAAGAATTGAAGCATCATAGCAAGGATGATCACCAGCTTGGAAAAGAAAATCGTGGTGAGGCTTAAAGGAACGGTATGTAGTTGTTTCCACGTGTTGTTCTTATACTCCATCTGAGTTACCAGGCTCGTTGCCAGTATCACGCCTATCGGCAATAAGAACAAAGCCATCGATTCCCAATTGTTCCTCCAAAGAAGTTTCCAAAATCCCGAAGCTTCATAGAGCGCGGGCAGTCTGTCGGAGTGAACGATCCTTGCCACGATAATTATTGAAGGAGTAAAAAAGCCTCCGACAATGGCAAGCCACGAAGCAAGACTACGTTTCCGCTTAATCCATTCGCTTTGCAAACTGTTTACAAAAGAAATTGTCATAGCTCAGTTGTTGATCAGGTCCATAAAGATTGCCTCCAAATCATTTTTAATGATGCTCATCTCATACACTTCTATTCCATCGTTCACCAATTGCCTGTTTACACTCGCTATTCTTTCTTTAGCCATGATTGGCAGTGTGATCTTTCCGTTTCTAATCTCCGGTGCCATGCCGTTATTGCCGATGATCTGCATTGCTTTCGCTTCATCACTAGTGTCAATGACTACTGAGGATTGCTGCTCTTTTTGCTTCAACTCGCTCAGGGTTCCCTGAAACATCATCTTTCCTTTATTAATGATGCCCACGTGTGTCACCAGCTTTTCTATTTCGGGCAACAGATGGCTTGATATAACAATTGTGATTCCGTGATCGCGATTCAACTTTTTTAATAACTCACGCATGTCGATGATGCCGTTGGGATCTAATCCATTGGTCGGCTCATCGAGGATCAGTAGCGCAGGACTGTGAAGCAACGCTACTGCAATACTTAAACGCTGTTTCATTCCCAGCGAAAACTGACTGGCCTTTTTGTTGCCTGTATCCGGCAAACCGACGAGGTTGAGAACTTCCTGAATACGAGTCTTTGGGCATTGATAAATCTTCTGCAGCAGACTTAAGTTCTCGGTGGCTGTAAGGTGACCATACAGCGACGGGCTCTCGATCAGCGACCCGACTTTTCTTAAAACACCTATCCTGTTTTCATTAAAGGGCTGACCAAAGAATGAAATTATGCCTGCCTGCTTCTTCAGCAAGCCAAGCACCAATCGCAGTGTTGTTGTTTTGCCTGCCCCATTAGGCCCCAGAAAGCCGTAGATACTCCCTTCCGTCACCTGCAAGCTGATGTCTTTGAGTATGATCTCGTTTTTCGAAAATCGGTGCGTCAGTTCACGGGTCTCTAAGCTGTACATTGCTTTTGTAGTCTTAATTCTCTTAGACTTTGTTTGCCCGATGACGATGAGAGCTACCGATTGTTACAAACCCTGGCAACATGAAAGCGCGATCCATACAAAACAAAAAGCTCCCGTGTGGGAGCTTCTTATGAGAGGCTTGCTATATCTAATCGTTTCTGAGCGAAGTAGCCGGGTTAGCATGTGCTGCACGCAATGCTTGTGTACTTACTATGGCTAACGCAAATAAAAGAGCGATCAATCCTGTGATCGGAAATATCCACCATGCTATTTCAATCCGGTACTTATACTGTTCAAGGACGAAGTGGTTCAACAGCCACCACGCTATCGGCGATGAAAGAATAAAAGCGATAATCACCAGCACTGAAAAGTCTTTTGAGATGAGCCCCACAAGGCTTGGCACTGATGCACCCATTACTTTGCGGATGCCAATTTCCTTGGTGCGTTGCTCAGCAGTAAAGGCTGCGAGTCCAAATAGTCCTAAGCCTGTAATGATGATAGCCAGCACTGCAAACAAACTTGCCAAGCGGCTGGTCATGTTGATGTCGCTAAACTTCTTGGCGAACTCTACATCGGCAAATTCATACTCAAACGGATACGCTGGACTATATTTTCTAAAGACATCTCCAACTTTTTTAAGCGAGGCAGTCAAGTCCTTTGTCTTTTCCAAGCGAATCGTGACAGCACCGGTCCAGTCAGGGTCAAGCACTATAAACATGGGCTTCACTGGCTGAAAAGGCGAGCCCATCAGCACGTTATCAACGATGCCAATAAGCTCGCGCTTCCTTCCCCACAAGTCCAACTTCTCTCCTATCGGGTTCTTCAACTGCATCAGATCCATAGCTGCCTTGTTCACCATGATCCCGAGAGTGTCACTCTTAAAGTCTTCTGAAAAATCTCTTCCCTCCAGCACCTTGATGCCCATCGTCTTGGTATAATCGTATTCCGTTGCAATGGTAGTGAAGATCACTTTTTGTGTCTCCGGTTTGCCGGGCCATCCCAGGAAATTATTTGACCATATATCCGTAATCGGGCTGTTAGATTTCGTTACCGCCTTCACTACACCCGTCTGCAACAGTTCTAATTTTATCGAACGGAAGTTCTTTCCTATCTCCGCTGTATAATCAACTGCTATCAGATTTTCCTGATCGTATCCCAAGCTTCGCTCTTTTACGTGCTGAATCTGTTGATATATCACAATGGTGCCGATGATCAACAAAATCGAGAAGCCAAACTGAAGAGTTACCAACACTTTGCGAGGCGTGCTGGCATTCTTGCCTACTTGCACTTTACCTTTCAATACTTTTACTGGCTGGAATGAAGACAGGTAGAATGCGGGGTAACTTCCCGATACGATCCCTGTGAAGAAGACGAGCCCTACCGTGAAAACCCAAAACTCAGGAGACAGATAGTTTATAAACAGCTTTTTGTCGACAAGGTTATTATACACAGGCAGCAGTAACTCGGTCATCAACAAAGCAATGCCGAACGCCAGCGTAGAAATGAACAGCGACTCCCCCATAAACTGCAGAATAAGTTCGTGCCTTCTCGACCCTACACTTTTTCGTATGCCAACTTCACGCGCCCTTCGCTCAGAGCGTGCTGTGGAGAGGTTCATGAAGTTGATGCAGGCGATTACCAATATAAAAATTGCGATCATTGTAAACATCTTTACAAAGTCAATCCTGCCGCCGGCCTCCTTTCCATTCTCAAAGTTTGAGTGCAGGCGCCACTGTAGCATTGGGTGCAGAAACAATTCACGTTTATAGTCGGATGGGTCTTTGCGCACAAGCAGATAGCGAATAGATCGCTCGACAAGAGCTTTGTTGGATGGAGTATTTAACTCCATGAATATCTGAAAGGAGTTGTTACCCCAATTGGTTTTTGATCGCTTCACCCAATCCTGAGTCTGTTCGTTGAGTTTCCAAGTCAGCAGGCCATCAAATTGAAACGAAGAGTTCTTAGGCACGTCTTTGAGTACGCCCGTCACTTTCAAGTCACTTTTATTATCTACCCGGATGATCTGGTCGATCGGGTCGGCATCTCCAAAGAGTGCCTTGCCCATTGATTCCGTAATCACGATCGATGTAGGGTCATCGAGCACCGATGCCGCATCTCCCTTCAGGAGTGGAAATTGAAACATCTCCAAAAACTCTTCGCTCGCATAAAAAGCGCGCTTGGTGATCCTTTTCTCACCTACGGTAAACAAATGGTCTCCGCCCCAATCGGTCACAGCGGTACTCTTGATGTTGCTGTTTTCGGTCTTCAGAGCTTCATAGCTTGGCAATGGTAACGAAGTCCACGAGTTTATCTTTCCATCGAAAGTGGCGTTAATCCACACCTGATAAAGTCGATCTGCTTTGGGATGGAATTTATCGAACGAGATTTCATCAAATACCCATAACAGAATAAGAAGGCTACACGTAATGCCAATGGCAAGGCCCGAGATGTTAATAAATGAGTAGGTTCCATTCTTTCGAAGGCTGCGGATGGTTACGAGCAGGTAGTTTTTTAACATAGCGGACGGGTTGTGAAGTAGTTACTGGTAATTTGAAAAAAGGTTAACAATGGTTCCTGAATAAATTACCATTTAATGACGGTTGGTACAATAACTTAGTTGCATTAATAGGGTGGTTTCTGAAGTTAATTGCAGATTTAACCATCGCTTTGGTTCGTGTCCACACGAACCGCAAATCAGGAAACAGTGGCGTCAACGACGGGTTCGCGAAGACACGAACCTGTGCTATCGGACACCAAACAGGCTGTGATTAATGGCTTATTCCATAATAATGATGCATCACTGGCTTATCTCCATGCGTCACCCTTATCTACGCTGCACAATTATCCAATCGCTATGGTTCGTGTCCACACGAACCATAAATCAGGAAACAGTGGCGTTAACGACGGGTTCGTGAAGACACGAACCTGTGCTATCGGACACCAAACCAGGCTGTGATTAATGGCCGATTCCATAATAATGATGCCTCACTGGCTTTCGCTATGCGTCACTGGGCTTCCATCATCGATCATTCTCCAATCGCTATGGTTCGTGTCCACACGAACCATAAATCAGGAAACAGTGTCGTCAACGACGGGTTCGCGAAGACACGAACCTGTGCTTCGGACACCAAACGAAGCTGGGGTTGATGGCTGATTCAATAATAATGATGCCTCACTGGCTTATCTCTATGCGTCACTGGGCTTCCATCATCGATCATTCCTTTCCCCGCAGGCATCACTGGCTTAGCCGCAGACATATTTCCTTTAGCCGCACGCCTATTTCCTTTAGCCGCAGACATGTTTCCTTTAGCCGCATGCGTGCGTCCCTTAGCTGCAAGCATATTTCCTTTCCCAGCAGGCTTGCAGGGAAAGGACGCCGGTATCAGGCCAGTCCCTCGGCACGTGCAAGTGCAGGTGTCATACCTCTACTTCGATATGTTTTACAAAATTTCTTTCTTACAACCCGAATAAGTCATAATCTAATGACTAAAATAGCGTCAACAGCATGATCGACATTGCCAAACACCGGTTAATCAACCAACAGCTTGCCGCAACCAAGTTCAAGTCGCCAAAAGATATTGTAGGATGGCTTGGCGCTGTACAAGCTCAGGATTATGCCATGGCCAAGTGGGCTGTAGGTGCGCGATTGTCTGGCATTACCGAGGCCACGGTAGAGCAATCCATAAACAATGCCGAGATCGTTCGTACCCATGTGATGCGGCCCACGTGGCATTTGGTTTTAGCCGAAGATGTCCGGTGGATGACCGCGCTCACGGCACCTCACATCAATTCATCGGTAAGATCAATGCAGAAAAAGATAGGCTTGGATGAAAAGATCTTTAAGCGAACTAATGCCATCATCGAAAAATCATTAGCCGGTGGAAATCATTTAACCCGCGCCGAGCTGATGGCATTACTAAAGAAGAACAAAATAACTACCGATAGTCTGCAAGCTATCCACATCATGTTCGACGCAGAGCTTAGGGGCCTCGTATGCAACGGCCCCATGCGGGGAAAGCAGTTCACCTATGCCCTACTCGATGAACGTATCCCTTCGGTGAAAGCATTGAAGCGCGACGAAGCACTTTGGGAACTTAGCGCTAGGTACTTTACCAGTCATGGGCCTGCTACGATACAAGATTTCATTTGGTGGTCGGGCCTGCCCGTGGGCGATGCCAAAGCAGGGCTCGAGATGATAAAGCCGAAGCTGATCAGCGAAAAGATCAACGATCAAATCTACTGGCACGACCCTTCCGGTTCGTCTGATTCGTTTACCGGCTTGCACCCCGTTTATTTCTTACCGGCTTACGATGAGTTCATGATCAGCTATAAAGACAGAAGCGCGTCACTCGACTCAGGTTTTGTAAAACACGCCATTACCGGAAACGGAATTTTTAAACCTATTATAGTTGCAAATGGAAAAGTGATTGGCACTTGGGCGCGCACAATAAAGAAAGACAAAGTGATTATCAAAACGCTGTTCTTTCGGGCATCTCAGAAGCTAAAAAAGAAGGAGATGGAGCTGGCGGCTCAGCCGTTTGGAGAATTTTTGAACCTGAAAGTAGAGATCAGATAAAGTACGGAAGTCAATTCGCCATTAGCTCTTTCGCATTCTCCAGATTAATAGCCGATGGCCTCGCTCCACCAATCATCTTGGCGATTTCAGTAACCCGGTCGTGGCTCTCCAACTTACGAATCTGACTCTCTGTCTTGGAAGAAGAGTTATCCTTGAACACAAAATAGTGCGTATCCGCTTTCGCGGCAATCTGCGGTAAGTGACTGATGGCGATCACCTGATGCCGTTGCGCCATTTCTTTCATACGGTTGCCAAGCTGAATTGCCACTTCGCCCGAAACTCCGTTATCTATTTCATCGAGAATCAGTGTAGGCAACGACTTCTTTTCGGCCATTACATATTTGATTGCAAACATCACACGAGAAAATTCACCGCCCGATGCCACCTGTGCCAATGGCCGCAACGTGATGCCCTTGTTGGCACTAAACAGAATCTCTATCCGGTCGGCCCCTGCTGCCGTCGGCTCTACTATTTCCTGATTGATCTCCAGGCGCGCTTCTGGTATCCCCAGTTCTTTCAACAGCTTGATTAGTTGCTTGCACAGTGAGGCAAAGACCTTACCACGTGATTGACTAAGTGTCTCGGCACGTTGCTTCAATGATTTGCCGGCCTCGTCCATCATAGCCTTTGCGGCAGCCAATGAAGCATCGAGGTTTGCAGCTTTGTCGGACTTGGCCTGAAGGCCCTCTTGCAATTCCAGAAGTTGAGCTACTGTTGTAAGCCTGTGCTTTTGCTGAAGATGGTAAATCGTGTTCAGTCGTTCGTTCACCTGCTCAACACGCTTCGGGTCAACTTCCGTTTTCTCATTAGCATTTTCCACTTCACTCAAAATGTCATTCAATTCAATACGCACACTTTCCACACGCTGAAGAAGATGGGCGTACTCTTTCGAAAATTGCGTAAGCGACTGAAACTCATTTCTTGCGTTAGTCAACGATGTCGTAACCGAATATTCAGATTGACCCAGCAGTTGAAGGATACTGTTCAGCCTTACTTTGATTTCTTCTGCGTGCTCCAATACCGACTGCTCTGTTTCCAGTTTCTCTTGTTCGCCTTCTTTCAGGCCGGCCTTACTGAGTTCTTCCCACTGAAACTTAATAAAGTCCGCCTCTTGTCGCAGGAGTGTCGATTCGCCAAGCAGGTCGTCATGACTCTTTCGTGCTGCCAGATAATTCTTCCATGATAATGAGTATTCACTCCTTGCTTTATCATTTCCGGCAAATGAATCGATCAGTTCCAATTGAAACTGATGGCGCCCCAATTCAAGCGTCTCATGCTGCGAATGAATATCCATCAGGCGGCCACCGACCTTGCGCATGACTTCGAGCGTCACGGGCGTGTCGTTGATAAAGGCGCGGCTCTTCCCACTTGGGTTTACTTCTCTGCGGATAACAGTCTGGTTTTCGTAATCGAGGTTTTCTTCTTCGAAGAGTGCCTGAAGTTTATATTTCGCAATGTCGAATGTGCCCTCGGTGACGCACTTTTCATTCTCATTCCAAAGTGTTTTCACGTCACCGCGATTGCCAAGGAGCAAACCTAGAGCGCCTAGCAGGATAGACTTGCCGGCACCGGTCTCGCCGGTGATCACGTTGAGGTGTGCAGAAGGCTGTAACTCTAACTCACGAATGAGTGCGTAATTTTTTATAGAAAGATGAATGAGCATGGCATCCCAAAAGTGTAAGGCAAATTAACAGACAACTGGTTTAGTTTCAACAGAAACCTTAAATAAAGAAGACCGAATCAGTTTGCGATTATCTTTTGATAAACCGATCGCTTCGGGTCAAGCGCGGTAAGGATGTCGTAGGCCTCGCGCTTCACGTTCAAGTTGCCATCAGTAAAAATATTGGCGAGCTCATTGGCTTTCGCATCGAAGAAAGTAACGATCAGGATAGAGGTCGTGTAGGTTGTCCACACTTTCTTAACGGTTCGCAGTACATCAAGAACAATCTCCCGGCTTTGGTCCGGATTTTTATCAAAGGCATCCAGCGCCAACCGATGGTATTTGTATGAATTCTTTCTCAAGTCAACGAGCTGTGCGTTGTTCATGTGATCGAGCAAGGCGAATCGGCTCCGCGTACTTCCCAGTGCCACCCAGCCGGGATGAGTGCTGCCCTGCGCGTTGTTCACAACCAGCAGCATCTTTTGTACAAAAGGATTCCCACCAAGCTCACTGAACGAATCGTAATCCAGTGCCAGAATAGTGTAGGCATAAAACGCCAGCATGGACGTGAGGTTATTGATGTACGCGTTGTCGTTGTATTCCATCGGCTGCGATTCAATATATTCAAATTCAAACTCGCGGTCGGCAAAGTTGAAGAGAACGGTTTCGTAATTAGAGTTGTACACCGGGCGCGCTGCAGTGATCTGTGCGTTGGCAACAAAATTGCCAATGGACGGCATCTGGCTTATGTTGATGAAAATGGTGCAGTTGATCTTTTCGTAAACTTTAAAGTTATCGTTGGTCCATTTGCGGGAGTTGAGAAACGCTGCAAACGACCGTTCCATATCGTTCTTCACCGATTGCTTGTCGGAGGACTGAATCTGATCCACATTGATGGTGACTTTGCAATTCAGTTCCTGCGCCAGACTGTTTCCGACGATCAGCAAAGAAATTGAGAGAATTAGATAATTACGCATGGCTATCTTCGATAATAGCATTAACGATGTCGCGAGCTACTTCTTTCTTGGTCTTCAAGGAAAATTTTCTGGCCTGGTTACTTCGATTGATTATCGTGATCTTGTTTGTGTCGTGGCCAAAACCGGCTCCGTTGTCATTTAGAGAGTTCAAAACAATAAGATCAAAGTTCTTGGCAGCAATCTTCTTCTCAGCGTTGGCAGTTTCGTTTTCTGTTTCTAATGCAAAGCCTACAGTGAACTGAGCCGGCTTTTTCATTTTGCCAAGCTCTGCAGCAATATCTCGTGTCTTTACAAGATCAATAGTCAGTCCTGCATCAGTCTTCTTAATCTTCTGATCTGCTTTGGTTGTAGGTTTGAAATCCGCCACAGCCGCTGACAGAACCGTAATATCCGTGGATGGGAATAAAGCAATGCAAGCCTGATACATTTCTTCCGCAGAGGTCACTTTGCTCAGTTTTATCAATGGATTTGAGAGCGGCAGATCTGTTGGGCCGGTAACTAAATTTACTTCCGCACCCTGATTGGCAAGCTCTGCTGCAATAGCGTAACCCATTTTTCCGGAAGAGTTATTTCCGATAAATCGAACAGGATCGATAGCTTCGTGAGTAGGACCAGCGGTAACGAGCGCTTTCTTGCCTTTCAGTTTTTGACTGCCTTCAAAGAAGCTAGTCAGTTGCGCAATAATTTCTTCCGGCTCAGCCATCCTTCCATGACCGACAAGTCCGCTGGCAAGTTCGCCATAGCCCGAATCGATCAATCGATTGCCCCAGCTCACGAGTTTTTGAATATTACTTTGAGTAGAAGGATGCTGGAGCATATCCAAATCCATTGCCGGCGCTATAAAGACAGGGCACCGTGCACTTAGATAAACAGCAATGAGTAAATTATCGCAAAGACCGCCGGACATTTTAGCAAGTGTGTTAGCAGATGCAGGCGCGATAACCATCACATCAGCCCAAAGGCCCAACTCTACGTGGTTGTGCCATTCTCCGGTTTCGCTTTTGGTAAACGAAGTCAATACCGGGTTTTTTGAAAGCGTGGCTAGGGTAAGTGGAGTTATAAACCCTGCAGCGGCAGGAGTCAGCACCACCTTCACCTCTGCTCCAGCCTTCACCAGCAAGCGAGTAAGTGCGGCCGTCTTGTAGGCTGCAATGCTACCGCTCACGCCCAACAATATCCGCTTGCCGGATAACATGAGATTATTCTGGTTTTACTTCTTCAGCAGGCAAAACTTCGCGCATGCGGTAAGTCAATTTGCCTTCGAGGAACTCCTCTGTAGCCGTGGTTGTAGGCTTAGGCATACGCTCATAGAATTTTGATATCTCAATCTGTTCGCGATTTTCAAAAACTTCTTCAAGGTTGTCCACGGTTGTGGCAAACTCTGCAAGTTTGTTGTTGAGCTCTTCTTTGAGGTTGATGGCAATTTGCCGCGCTCTTTTAGAGATGATCGCTACTGATTCATAAATGTTGCCTGTAGGAGCAGCAATTTTTTCTACATCGCGGGTAATAACGGAAGGTTGAGTAGCCATATTAACTGTTTTTAATTTTGCTTTTAATGAAATTGATTTGGTTGAGGCAGGTTGTGTACATGCGCTCGGCCTCTTTTAAAAAAGAACTGGTTGGATAACCGTCCACCAATTCCCTATAAAATTCTACTGTAGAAATGTAGCGGTCCAGTTGCTTGGACGGAATACTTTGCTGTGCAAACTTAAACTCTGCCACCACTTTCAGGTAAGTGAGCTCTTCCAGGTATTTGGAGTCTGGGAATGTCTTTTTAAAGTTATTAAAGGCCACAATTGAAGCCTGATAATACCTCATTTTTAAATACTGAATTGCATTGTCGTATTCCTTTCTCTCCAGTTTTTCTTGGCAGTTGGCCACTACTTCTGTGGCTTTGTCGGAAAACTGACTACCGGGAAACTGGTTTAAGAAGGTCTGCATCGCACCCATGGCTTCTATACTACTCTTTTGATCCAGTTGGGCATCGGGTGATGCAACGTAAAGAGAATAGGCATACATGAAATAGGCTTCTTCGGCAGACTGGCTCCTTCCGTAGGTTTCATAAAAGACCTTAAACTGATTGGACGCCAACAAGTACGTTTTCTGATAATATTGGCAGTAAGCCAAATAAAATTCCACCTTCTCGCCTTCCGGCAAACCCCGTACTATCGGGAGAATTTGCTCAAAGAGTATAGCTGTGTGGTAATAATCTTTTTCCTTGAAATAATTAAGACCAGCCTCATACTTCAAGCGCCAGTCCTCGCTACGCTCAAGTGCGCGAAACTTGCTGCAGCCTATGGAAAGGGCTAATAACAGCAGAATTAAAAGGGAATTAAATGATTTCTGGTTTTTCACAAAGCAGCTCAAAAGCTCAAAAAGTAAGTTTATGCCCGATTTAAGCCTGCAAATATACAACGCCGGAAGGAAATAACAATTTTTGAAGAACCTCTACTTGCGCACCATTATTTTACGGGTAAGCACAGGGTTATTGTCGATGTACAAGGTGTAGAAATACACTCCGGCAGGGAATTCGTCAGCCAGGATTTTGAGCTTTGTGTCACTTGGTGGAAGCTCATAATCGCCCAAAGGTCTGCCTAAAATATTGTGCACTACAATCTTCGCTTTTGTATTGTCGCTGTTGATTTTATAATCGATTATGGCCTGATCCTGAACGGGATTAGGATAAACATCATGTATAGTAATCTCCTTGTTTTGAAAGAGCGTGCGCTGGGATTTCTCCTCCACTGCAAGACTTACAACATGCTCTATTGCCTCTCCTTGCGCACCTTTCGGGAAAATCTCAAACTTGAAGCTGTTTTGGGTCTGTTGCTGACCGGTTTCAACTGTATAATTTAAATTGATAGTCTCACCTGGATCCGCTTTCTTCGAAAATTCAGCAATGGCAGGCTCTAAACAGTTATTGTCGAGACAGAAATACCCTTTTTGAGATTCACCAAGATCACTTCTGACTTTGCGAATGATGTAAAACTGAGCTTTGTCGGAATTATTCTTGATTTTTAGGGAAACCCTAACCATCTGGCCGAAGTTGGCCTGGTAGCTTTCTTGCTTATCTACCAACTCAAAATTTTGTGCGCGAACGTAGTAAGCAAAAACTAAAACCCCAAGTAACAGGATCAAACGCTTCATTTTACCACACACTTTTACAAGGGAAATATAACCTAAAAAACAGTGGAGGTCAAACTTATTCAGAAAAAATCTCGACGAATAGATAATTTATCCGATGACAGAACGTTAGGGCTGACTCTTTTCGAGAGGTAGTTGCGTCTTCACCACATCAGTCTTCTTTGGACGAAAGGAAACCTGCCAGGTAAACCCTTTGAGGGTACGATCCCTCTCTACAATCTCATGTGGAGGAAAGAACGAGGCATCCGGTTTCACATAGGAGTTGACATTATTCACTTTACCAGCCTTAAAATTGATTCGCATGTTACTGCATATAATTTTATTCATCCCCGCCAAAGCTGTGATTTTCAAGAGAATACTGTCTTTTTTTATTTTTTTCTCCTCCAATGCATAATAGATACTCTCGGCATTTCCTTCAACAATCACGTGATGGATACTCTTGTTTTCGAAATAGGTGGTCATTCTGCGGCCCTTAATCTGATTAAAGTTTAGAAGTGAATCCTGGGATGTGACAAACGACTTACCAACCATATAGATTCGGTAGATTTTCTTGTTATGCAATAACATACTGATGGAATCGGCAGTCATCTGGTTTTCATCAGTCCATAAAACCGGATCATGATAAAAATAGAGAGTCGAATCGAGCGAGACATAAGCTAACGAATCGGCCTTGCCCTGCATATCCCTTTTAAAGATTTTAACCTTGTGGTATGCTAGTAATCTCTTCTTTCTCGGATCCTTATTTTCGAGTGATACGAGCGTATCTGCTGAGAGAAAAAGCGTGTCTCCTTCATCGGATACTTTTGTAGCATAAGCGTTTCCATACACTTTTGAAATCCCTCTTTTCTTATCATAGAAACCATCATCACCGTAAATGGTCATGTTCTCATTTTTGGATGTCATTACCACTCTTCCTTTCACTTTATAAAATTTCTTAATGTCATCAATAAAATAGGCATCACCTTTGATTTTGTAGGAAGGTGATTCCATTTCGCCGTTAGCTAAAAAGGAATTTTTCTTACGAGTATCGTAAACACCACTCTGATAATATGCCGTTTTCCCTTCGCTATCTCTCAGGCTTGTAAAATCCCGAAAGTAAACCAACCGGCTTTTGGAGTTGTACTGGAGTGTATCTGAGTTAAGTGTATAATCCGGGTTGACCCCAACCACGTCCTTTTTAAAGGAGGCCAGATTGGTGCGGACATCGTAATATCCTTTCTTACTTGTAAGCGTATTGGTGGTATCTACAAGTTTGCCGCCGTTGAAATACCTCGCTTCATTCTTAACTCTGTAATAATCCAGAAAATCGGTATAGAGTTTTGCGATTTTTGTCTTCTCAAAAACCACTTGCTGTCGCAGGTAAGCGATTTTTTTGGTGCCGTCGTATTCAAGCCGGCGGGACGTAATGTCAACGGAATCATCCACGATATGGACGTGGCCAAAAGCCTCCAGTCTGTTTTCTGAACGATAGAAATAAGATGAGTCACAATAGATGGTAGTTGTGTTCTGTTCAAAGATCACATGGCCTAAAAGTCGCTCAAAACGCTTACCGTCTTTGGCGCTACCTTTTAAGCTGTCGGCATGGTTCAGTTTTACCTTTTTTTGTGAAAAGGCAAGAACCGGGGCAAATAAAACCAGAAATACAATTATTGTTTTCGACATGCGGTGGCGTTCGTGGTTCTACTGTGCAAGCCTTATGCCAAGTTCAGGTAAGTAATTAAAAAGTAACAGTGACTGTAAGCAACTCATTATTCCTTTTCACTTTCACCGGTACGGTCTGTCCTTTTTCAAATTTTCCGAGGGCCTCCATGTATGCCTGAATATCTTTAATGGGCAATTCACCTATTTGGACAATTAAATCCCCGGCAATAATTCCGGCCTTTTGCGCCGGTTTACCATCAGTAACCCCATCCACCTTCAAGCCTTCATCGCTTGAGGTGTAACTTGGCATCAATCCCATGGTCACTTTAAAAGAACGGGCTGAGCCCATAGATTTATTTTTCGTTGCAGTAAATGTCAGCTTCGGAAAAGGATCTAAATCCTGAGTGAGCCGGATAATTATGTCGAGCACTTGTTTTTCGCCTGCAAAATTTATTTTCTCCCAATCGTCCGACGGCTTATGGTAATCGCTGTGAGAGCCTGTAAAGAAATGAAGTACCGGAATATCTTTTAAATAAAACGAAGTATGATCAGACGGGCCGACACCAGAAGAATCGGTTTTTATTTTAATCTCGCCTTTTGAAAGGCTTTTCATTTCGTTTTCCCAAACGGGAGTTGTACCTGTGCCACTCACGCTCAATATTTTTGTTTTAGAATCAAGGCGACCGATCATGTCCATGTTAATCATATAATTTACATCAGACAGGTTGACTGTAGGATGTTCGGTAAAAAACTTAGAGCCAAACAAGCCAAGTTCTTCTCCGCTAAAAGCAATGAAAAGAAAGTTACTCTTCTCACGTGCTTTGTTCTTTTGAAAATAATTAGCAAGGACAATGAGTCCAGCCACGCCAGATGCATTGTCATCGGCCCCGTTATGGATTTTTCCTTGCGGATTTGCATCCAGGGAGCTTCCATTTTCGCCAAGGCCAAGGTGGTCATAGTGCGCACCAATAATAACCGTAGTGAATGCCCGGTTGTCAATATAGCCTATAACATTTTGAGCTGTGCCTTCTGTGCCAGTTCCGTGCACGCCTCCTTTGAAAGGAAACGCCTGGAGATAACCCTTTCCATCACCAGCAGGCTCAAGTGCTATCTTTCTGAACTGACTTTCTATGTAAGCGGCGGCCATACGTTCACCTTCGCTACCTGTGCCACGGCCCTGCATCGAATCATCAGCAAGAATTTTAATATGTCTTTTCAACTCGACAGCATCAACCTGAGCGTTCAATTTTACAGGAACTATCAGCAGCAAAGGGCACAAAATGGACAATACCAATCTCATAATTCAAAAGAAATTAAAGACAAAAGTAAGCGAACTATTTGGAAGTATTTTTCCGCACGATCAGAAACCGATAAAATGACAAGGCAGTGATCAGCAGACAGCAGAGCAGTACAAAAGCTTTCTCAGCATCAAACCAGTCAATGGGCCTGTCTTCCAGTTTCGGGTCTGTCCAAATGCTGTGGACAATCAATGGCACGGCCGCAAAATAGGAGAGATAATGAAGAGTTCGCCAAAGTTTGAGCTTCAGTTTTTCTTTGAAGTAAGAACTGATCACAACGATAGCGATAATATACAACGCCAGGGCGCCAAAAGTATTGGCATAAGGCTGATGCTCTGTCCACAAGGGCAGTAATAAATCTGCCCATGTAAACTTTGATTTTGGATCCAACGGTATCAGAACAACATGAAGAACAATGGCAATTGCAGCTGAGTAGCCTGTGAATTTATGCAGACCGAGAAAAGTCAGTTTATAAGGAAGTTTGATTTGGATATTTCTCCAGATAATGAATCCAACGATGAAGTTTGTTGCCAAACACGCGATAGCGATTAGCCCGATAATGCCGGATAGTTCGATGGTTTCCAATTTATTACCCTAATTTAAAAGTTATAGGAAGCGTGTAAGCCTGTCTCACCGGCTTGCCACTTTGCTCACCAGGTTTCCAGTTAGGCATAATGGTTATAACCCTGACGGCTTCTTGATTTATCTCGAGATTACCTGAACCTCGGGATACTTCAACATTGGTAATACTCCCATCTCTTTCAATAATAAATTTTACAAAGACCTTCCCGGTAATCCCATATCTTTTTGCGTTAGATGGGTAACGAATAGTTCTTCCCACCCATTTGTAAAATGCTTCCATGCCACCAACCGGTTCAGCTGATTTCTCAACAAACGTAAATATCTTCCCGTCGTCATTGTCAATCGGATTCTTAACAATGAACTCTCCCAGAAGCCGCGCCTTTTTCGGGTCTACTTTAAACTCTTCTAAATCGAGTGGTTCCTGATGTTTATTTATTCGAAACTCAAAGGAAATTGCAAATTTTGCCGGATACCTTTTTGTTTTGATCCTCGCCGGTATCCATTTAGCATTAATTGATTTGAGAGATGCTAAAACCTCAGCGTCACAAACGCCGCCTATTCCTTTGACGATAACGTAATTTGAAGTAATCCCGACAGTATCCACTTCAAATGTCGTCACTACCTTTCCTTCTAACCCCTTTTTATAATCCTCTGACGGGTACTTGAGCGTATCTGAAATCGCTTTGTAAAAATTGTGAAATCCGGTAGTGGGTATTGAGCAGATATCCAATTTGGAAGTTGTCCATTCGCCATTTTTGAAAATCACATATTTGGTGGTGTCTGGTTTTATATAAATAACTCTACCGGTAGTGTGATTAATCGAAAGCTCAACTTCCTTGCTCGCATTAAAATATTGCCAGACAGAATACTTCTTACCATCCTTTACATAGCCTTTTTCGTAATCGGTTTGACGGAGTTCCTGGGCGCACAGTATTGAAATTGAAATCGATATCAGAAGCAAAAAAGTAATTGATAGCCGCATTGAATAAGCTATAAGATCAAAACTCTGCGTTCCCTGGAAACCTTGGGAATGGAATTACATCCCGGATATTGGTCATTCCAGTAACAAACTGGATCAACCGCTCAAAGCCCAACCCAAAGCCACTATGAGGAGCAGAGCCGAACTTGCGCAAGTCGAGGTACCACCACAATTCTTTTTCTGGCAAATTCATTTCACGAACCCGCTGCAATAAGTTTTCGTAACGCTCTTCGCGTTGTGAGCCTCCGATGATTTCGCCTATGCCAGGGAAAAGCACGTCCATGGCGGCTACCGTTTTATCATCTTCATTTTGGCGCATATAAAACGCCTTAATCCCCTTTGGGTAGTTGTAAAGAATCACTGGTTTCTTAAAATGCTTTTCAACAAGATAGCGCTCGTGCTCACTTTGCAAATCCACGCCCCACTGGTCGATCAGGTATTGAAATTTCTTTTTCTTGTTGGGGTTCGAGTTTTTCAAAATCTCGATCGCTTCGGTATAGCTGAGTTTTTGAAACTCGTTCTCCACAACAAACTTCAGACGATCAAGCAAGCCAAGTTCGCTTCGTTGTTCTTGTGGTTTGCTCGCCTCCTCTTCCAACGCCCGTTTATTCAAAAACTCAAGGTCATCGGCACAATTGTCGAGTGCATACTTAACTAAATATTGCAGCAGATCGGTAGCCAACTGCATATTGTCATGAATATCGTAAAATGCCATCTCCGGCTCAATCATCCAAAACTCAGCCAGATGGCGTGTGGTATTGGAATTCTCAGCTCGGAAAGTGGGTCCGAATGTATAAATATCGCTCAAGGCCAAAGCATAGGTTTCACCTTCCAGTTGACCTGATACCGTAAGGTTAGTCTCTCTTCCAAAAAAGTCTTCCTTATGATTGATGTGGCCATGCTCATCGCGTGGCGGGTTGTTAATATCTAAGGTTGTAACCCGAAACATATCGCCGGCACCTTCAGCATCAGAACCTGTAACGATCGGCGTATTGATATAGAAAAAACCCCGGTCGTTGAAAAATTTATGCACTGCAAATGCCATAGCATGTCGCGTTCGCATTACGGCACTGATGGTGTTGGTTCGCGCCCGGAGATGCGCAATTTCCCTCAAAAACTCCAGCGAATGTTTTTTTGGCTGTAACGGAAATTTTTCAGCATCACTATCGCCCAGGATTTCAAGGCTTGTTACTTTCAGTTCCACTGCCTGACCCTTGGCCGGGGATGGAATCAACTCGCCAACAATTGAAAGGCATGCACCTGTAGTAATCCTTTTTAAGGTATTTTCATCGAGGCTATCCAGTGCGGTCACCGCCTGAAGATTTAATATTGTGGAGCCATCGTTAACGGCGATGAACTGGTTATTGCGGAAAGTACGTACCCACCCTTGTACTTTAATCGTCTGGCCAGCAGGCTGCAAGTGCAGCAGTTCTTTGATCTTGGTTCGCTTCATAAATTTTATCGAGGCACAAATCTAAATTCTTAATTCTAAATTCTAAATTCTAAATTTGTGTCATTCGTATGCAAAAACTCAGTCTCAATCAGTCGCTCCAGCAAAAACTGTCGCCCCAGCAGATTCAGTTCATCAAACTGTTGCAGGTGCCTACGGCCGAACTGGAAAACCGGATTGAAGAAGAATTGGAGTTGAACCCTGTATTGGAAGAAGGAGAAGAAGAGGAGCCGGAAACTGTGCCTGAATCGGAAACAGAAACCTCTGAAGAAGACTCCGCCGAAGGAGAAGTTACCGAGCCTGAGACAACGGAAGCCAGCGATGATATTGACATCAAGGATTACCTGCAGGATGATGACTACCACAGTTACAAAACCTATAACGATGACGATGATGAAGAGGACCGCGAATCACCCATTGCAACATCATCCTCACTCCATGAAACCCTATTGACCCAACTGGGTTTTCTGGGATTGAATGAAAAGCAACTTGCTATTGGTAAACAACTTGTCGGAAGCATTGAAGGCGATGGTTATATACGCAGAGAGTTGGAATCGATTGTCAACGACCTGGCTTTTTCCCTGGGAATAGAAACGACTTTGGAAGAAGTAGAAGCCATTTTGAAAAAAATCCAATCCTTTGACCCGGCTGGTATTGCTGCCAGAAATTTGCAGGAATGCCTGATGCTTCAACTTGATCGAATGGACGACGGGCAGGATGTAGATGTTATTGTCGGAAAACGGATCATTAGCGAATGCTATGAAGAATTCACTAAAAAGCATTACCCAAAAATCCTAAAGAAGCTTGATCTCGATGACGAGGATTACATTAAAGATGCCATAGAATTAATTGTGAGGCTCAATCCCAAGCCCGGCGGAGAGGTAAACAGCGGCTTGGTTAAAAATCAATATGTAATTCCTGATTTTATACTTACCAACAACAACGGAAAATTAGACCTCGCTTTAAACTCGCGTAATGCTCCTGAACTTCGGATTAGCCGCAGCTATAATGAAATGTTTCAGGCCTATGACAAAAGCGATAAGAAAGACAAAAAGCTAAAAGAAGCGGTTTCATTTGTAAAGCAGAAGCTGGATGCCGCCCGATGGTTTATTGATGCTATCAAACAACGACAGCTGACACTGCTAAGAACGATGCGTGCTATCGTCGACTTTCAATTTGATTATTTTCTGGAGGGAGATGAAACGAAGCTCAAGCCGATGATTTTGAAAGACATCGCTCAAATGATCAACATGGATATCTCTACCGTGAGCCGAGTAGCCAGCAGCAAAACAGTGCAGACAGACTTCGGCACCTTCCCGCTGAAATACTTTTTCTCGGAAGGCATAAGCACCGATTCAGGTGAAGACGCCAGCAGCCGAGAGGTAAAACAGATCATTAAGGACTTTATCAGTGAAGAGGACAAAAGCAAACCATACTCGGACGATAAGCTCGAAGACTTACTCAACGAGAAAGGATACAATATTGCCAGGCGTACGGTGGCCAAGTACCGCGAACAATTGAACATACCGGTGGCCCGGCTCAGAAAAGAAATGTAAGCGTGAGAACACCGGCAAAAATTATCTCTTTCGTTTTTCATCCGCTGCTTCTGGCTACCTATTTGGTACTTGTACTCGGCAAGTTCTTTCCGGCCATGCTCATGATCGCACCGAACCAATTGGCGCTGGTAACATTGTTTGTATTCGCCTTCACATTTTTAATCCCGGTGATTAACCTTCTGCTATTCCGTTATTTGGGGAGCATCTCGTCCATTCACCTGGAATCGAGGCAAGAGCGTGTGCTGCCTTTTATTTTCATTTCTGTAATGTATTTGCTTGTTGTCTTTCTGTTTTATTTCAGGCTTCCATTCAACAGCAACTTCAACAAACTGATGACTATCGTGGCGGTGTTGGTGGTTTTCTCTACCATAATCACATTTTTTTACAAAGTAAGTGTTCATAGCCTTGCCATGGGTGGCTGGCTTGGAATCCTGTTTCCGTTGATAAAATTTTCCCCTTCCCTGCTCTGGCCTACAGCAACCGTCATTGCCATCGCTGGTCTTGTGATCTCATCCAGGCTTGCATTGGATGTTCACACGCCACGTGAAACTCTGGTTGGAGTAATAGCCGGACTGCTTACCAGCTACGGTGCGATGGTGATTCTTTTTTAAAGACATACTCTGCCTTACAGCAAGTAGATATTGACGTTAATCAATTAATTTACTAATTTGGATTGAGTATAATGCTCTGAACTGCGTTCCATTTAATTCTTGTGTTATGAATATTTTTGTAGCCCGACTGAACTTTAAAACCAAGCGCGAAGATCTGGAAGCTGCCTTTGCTAAATTCGGACAAGTAAGTTCTGCTAAAATTGTAAAAGACCGTGACACCGGCCGTTCGAAGGGGTTTGGATTTGTAGAAATGCCAAGCGATGAGGAAGCACAAAAAGCCATTGCCGCACTAAATGAAACTGAGCTCGATGGCCGTACTATTGTGGTAAAACCGGGTAATCCCAAAGCGCCCGGTGAAGGAAGACCGCAAGAAAACTGAAGTTAAAGCTAATCTCCAAAACTGATTCCTAGTCCTTTAGCTGCCTTCACCATGTAGGAGTTTTTCTTTACTGTGTTGCTTTCACGCGTGGCGTCTTCTAGAGAAACTGAGGTGATGGTATTGTTTTTAAGGGCAACCATAGTTCCAAATTTTTTTTCAAGTGCCAACTCAACGGCTTTTACACCAAACATGGAAGCTAACACCCGATCGAATGCTATCGGTGTACCGCCACGCTGTACATGGCCGAGTACTGTTTCGCGAATCTCTGCTTTGCATCCCGCCTCTTTCAGCTGTTTTGAAAGTTGATAGGCTACACCACCGAGGCGAACATGCTCCGAACCTTTTTCACCAGCACTCGCTGTAACACTTCCGGCTTTGGGTCTTGCTCCTTCGGCTATAACAATGTTGGCAAAGCCACGACCCTTTTTATAGCGCAACTCAAGGCGTTTCACAAGTTTGTCAACATCATAAGGAATTTCTGGAATCAAACAGATTTCAGCGCCACCGGCTATGGCGGTGTGTAATGCAATCCATCCGGTTTCACGGCCCATCACTTCCATAATCATTACCCGGTGATGACTCTCTGCGGTAGTTACCAGTTTATCAAAGCTGTCGGTGGCAATTTGCACTGCAGTCTGAAACCCAAATGTCATGTCGGTAGCTGATAAGTCATTGTCAATAGTTTTGGGTACACCGATGACGGGAATCCCCTTATCAAAAAGAACCTTAGAGATTTTTTGAGATCCGTCGCCACCAATGTTGATGACGGCATCAAAATTCAGTTTCTTTAATTTACTAACCAGTTCATCCGATCGGTCAATAAATTTCACCGAGCCGTCGGGTTGAGTCACCGGGAATTTAATCGGGTTTGATTTGTTTGTAGTTTTCAGAATCGTACCACCCTTGACATGAATACCTGCTGTGCGCTTTGATGTGAGCTTGATAATCTCTTGTCGTTCATTAAGTACCCCATTGAACGCTTCAATGCTTCCATGAACTTCCCAGTCTTTCTCTTTGCGTGCACGTTTGGCAATTCCACGAATCACGGCATTAAGGCCGGGACAATCGCCGCCACCTGTTAAAATCAATATCCTTTTCATAGATTAAAAATACTAATATCGATAATGAATAAACTGCTGATTTTTATGATTTCGCTGCCGCTCTTCGCAGGCGATCGTTGATAGCTCTGCCAAGGCCGATGTCGGGTACTTCTTCCAATAGAATAACATCCACATCAGATTTATCCAATTCGCGCAAAGCGGAAAAAAGTCTTTGGGCGGCTTCTTCTAAATTCCCCGACTGTGAAAGGGCAATTTGTTTTTTAATACTTGATGATGAATATGTTTTCTGAAAGGTTAACAAGCCGACAGAGCGATGCGATAGCTCGTCAATTAAGTTTTGAATATCCCCAAGCTCAGCAGGCTTGCGAGGGGCATAATGACTTTGGAGTTGACCTGGTGCTTGTGGGTTAGAAACCGAATTTGTTTTAACCAATACCTGCCCAATCACTGATTCAATTCTCTCAATGCTTAATCCACCAACCCGATAAATAATCGTTTGATCATTTTCAAATCCCATAATTGTTGATTCCACGCCCACACGGCATTCACCACCGTCGAGGATGTAGGAGATCCTATTTCCAAGCTGATCATTTACATGAGCCGGGGTAGTGGGGCTTACATAACCGAACGGATTGGCACTGGGGGCCGCCAATGGAAACGAGAGCGACTTCAGTAATTCAGTAGTTAGAGGATGGTCCGGGCAGCGGATACCTACGCGGTCAAGTCCTGCCGTAACTAAATCGGGGATTATGTTTTTTTTATCAAGGAGGAATGTCAGAGGTCCTGGCCAGAAATGTTCCATCAATCTCAACGCTTTCTGCGGAATCTCTTCAGTAAATTTTTTTACCGAATAAATATCCGGCACATGAATGATCAACGGATCAAAGTACGGCCTGTTCTTCGCCTCAAAAATCTTTGTAACCGAAGCGGCATCAAGGGCATTGGCTGCAAGTCCGTAAACAGTTTCTGTCGGGATAGCTACCAATTCGCCTTGCTGAAGTAAGGACCGGGCTTTTGCAATATCTTTACCAATCTCAGCCATTCTTTAATAGCTTCTCCTTCATCCTTAACACAGATCTTTCATTACTGAATTGGCCCAACTGGTTGAGCGCTATCCAGCGAACATCGTGCGACTCTTCGCTGACTATGATTTTCTCAGACTCATCAGCCTCAACAAAAAACCGGATATCGTAATGCAAGTGTTCAGGGAAATCTTTCCGCAACGGAATAGTGTGGATATCAACATCAAAAATATTTTCAACTGGTTTTAATCGCTTCAGACCTGTTTCTTCTTCTCCTTCGCGCAAAGCCACGCGTAAAACATTTTCATCGCCATCGGCATGCCCGCCTGGTTGTACCCATTTATTAAGCTTGGCATGGTGCACCAGCAACGTCTTCGTTCTTTCAGGGTTAATTATCCACGCTGACCCAGTAATGTGTCCTGGCAAGTGTGTTCGTTGAAAACAATTCGGGTGACCCAGTAATTCCAAAAAAGGAATAATGAATTTCTTTTCCTCGTCAAACGATGTGTGATACGCCTGGAAAGATTTAATCAGAAAATTTCTATCCACGCTATTGAATAACAACCGTTGCTTTATTGAATTTTCCCTTTTCTAATTTAGTCTCTTCGCCACCGCCCGCATTGTCTTTATCGCCTTTGCGGGCCAGAATAAAATAAGGTATTGGCTTTAGTTTTTTAAAACGAACAACTCCCTTTTCATCAGTGGTGCCTTTTTCAACGGAGTTCTGTTCCTTGGTATAATCTTCTTTCTTTTCAAAAAGCAAGACTGTTGCTTCTGGCACGGTATTCCCCAGATCATCTCGAACCGTTAAGGTCAGCGAAGTATTAAATATTTGATTGGGAGCATTCAGGCAAAATCCTGAATTCAGGAAAAGCAGAAATACAAAAAGTGTTTTCATAATTTTCTTTTTTACAAAGATAATAGTTGGCAACTATAACGAATATGCGCTTCTGTAAAATCCTTTCTTCTGCAGAAAGTCAATCAGCTCCGAATAAAACGAGTGCGAACCCAAAGTAGCGCTGTCTCCCGCCATGATCAGCTTCTTACGTGCGCGGGTGATAGCCACATTCGTTCTGCGGATATCTGACAGGAAGCCAACTTCGCTTTTTTCATTACTTCGAACAAAACTAATCGCGATCACATCACGCTCCTGTCCCTGAAAAGCATCTACTGTGTTAATCGAAATAAGCCGATGCAAAGGTTCGAGAATAGCTGAGCTCTCGGCTAGCCGTTGGATTCTGTCAACTTGAGCACTATAAGGTGTGATAATTCCTAACGTAATTTTTTCATCAAGCCATGCAGACGTTCCCACAGACTCCGCCAACTTTTCTACCTGGTGGATTAGTAGCTCAGCTTCTTCCTGATTAAACCGACTTAACGTCTCGGGATCTTGTTTTTCGGTAAAACCACAGCCGGCGGTATCAATAAACTCAACGGGCGATTCGTGCGAGCGCAGTAATTCATGCTTTACAGAGTCGTGGGCAACCAATTCATTGTTATAAAAATAGCGCGACGGAAACTCCATGATCGATTCGTGCATTCGGTATTGTACTTGCAGCATTGATGCCAGCTGCGGGTATTTCGCAATTCCCTTTTCAAATAAAGTCTTTGCTAAGCCTTGAGTTGCGGCTTCATGAGATTTGATAGTGGGCGGAAGCTGACAATGATCACCGGCAAAAATTACACGGTTTGATTTTAATAACGGAATCCAACAAGCTGGCTCCAAAGCCTGACCAGCTTCATCAATAAAAACGGTTTTGAATTTTCTTCCTTTCAATACCGGATGCGACGAGCCAACTAACGTACAACAGACTGCATCAGCATTATTCAGCAAATCGTTGATGATATAAAACTCCAGCATGTCTGCATCCGACTTTAGCAACTTCGCCTCTTCGCGCAATAATCGCCGGTTTTGTTTTTCATGATGGCCGAACTGCCGCTTGAATTGCCCCGCCTGATGACGCAATTGTTCCATCTTTCTTCTCAATGATCGCAACTCTTTAAAATGCTGATGTTCTGAAATCCGCGCGTCCAAAGTTTTGCTCAGCGACTGCTCTGTAACCCGTGCCGGATGCCCGATGCGTATCGCATTCAATCCCAGGTTGCTTAGTTTTTCTACAAGTAAATCCACTGCTGCATTGCTGGGCGCGCTCACCAACACTTGCCGTTCCTCCAGAATAGTTATTCGGATTGCTTCTACAAGCGTGGTGGTCTTCCCTGTGCCGGGAGGCCCGTGAATAAATCCGATATCTTTCGCGGTAATTATTTTTTCGACAGAAGAGCGTTGGCTTTCATTTAAAATTGAAGACACATGTTCACCGTTACTAATGTGCTTCGTATCGGGCAATGCAGGTTGAGAGTCTCCCAAAAGTATTTCCCTTAATTCAGCGACTCGATTATCTTCAGCCTCCATGACTTTCTTCAGCGCATACTCCATTTCGCGATAGCTCATCTCATCAAACATCACATCAACACCCAATGAGCCATCATCAATCCAATCCGGGAGGTCATCGCCATTCAACGTGACGGCCATCATATTTTCTCGCACATAATTGATTACTCCGTTGACATGCTGCTTCTCGGGCTTGCCTGACGCATTCGTAAACAAGCTCACCACTTTCCCACTTTGAAACGAATGCGGCTGTTCCAATTGATTTGTTCGTTCTATTTCAATCATAACGCGCTCACCCGTGCCAATGTAATCGCGCAGCAACCGGACTGGATACCATGTCACGCCTTCTTTCACTCGCTGGTGTAAAGAACGCATCAATACTTTTTGTCGGTATTGCTCCAGATCGGCCTGCCGTTCTAGTTGCAGAAGTTGAAACGTGTGTTTTAGTTTTTCTCTGGACGTCACGGATTGTTGATAGTTATTGGTTAATAGTCAGTGATCAATAGATGAAAACCTTTGGGCATTAATAGGAATTGAGCATTGGGCAATATTCAATAAGGGAAATCTTATTTTTCAAAAACAGGGAAAGTTTGTAAAAACTTAGCTTCGCCACCGAGCACAGATGCTTCACAACAAAAATGCGCCATGCCATTAGTTACTGCCAAATATTTGGCACCTATGGTCATATTGTAAACGGCTACCTGATTGAAAGCTTTCTGATTTAATTTAATAGCCGGAGATTTACATTCAATTAACATCCAAGGTTTCCCGTTTCGATCGTAAACCAAAATATCAGATCGCTTCTGAAGTTTGTTATAGGTAAGAGCGCCTTCTATTCTGAACAAGGATTTGGGGTATTTCAATTCCATTATCAAATAATGAACAAAATGTTGCCGCACCCATTCTTCGGGGGTAAGTACGATGTATTTTTTTCTTATCCCGTCAAAAATTAATACTTTGCCATTCTCCTTTTTTAAAGTGGGATTGATGGATGGCAGGTTAAGTTGGTACATCGGTTAAAAGTAGGAAAAAAGGATTAGTGGCAGCAACTCTGCCGGCCAAGGATTCGCTGGGCCTCGTGTGATGGAAATGAGGGGGCGCTAAAGTTTTGATTCTTGAATTTTGAAAAAATTGAGTTAATGTATGAAGACGAAAAAAGAAATAGTAGAAAACTGGCTCCCTCGCTACACTGGCGTGCCGCTGAAATCCTTTGGTGAATATATTTTGCTCACCAATTTTGACAATTACGTTCACAAGTTTGCCGAATGGCACAATGTGAAAGTAGACGGCCACGACAAGGCCATGTTAAGCGCTACAGCCGAGGGAATTACCATCATCAACTTTGGAATGGGAAGCCCTAATGCCGCCACGATCATGGATTGTCTCACGGCGATTATGCCAAAGGCCTGCTTGTTTCTTGGTAAGTGTGGAGGGTTGAAAATGAAAAATGCACTTGGTGATCTCATTCTTCCTATAGCTGCGATTCGCGGAGAAGGAACATCCAATGATTACTTCCCACCGGAAGTTCCATCATTACCCGCCTTTGCCTTGCAGAAAGCGATCTCCACAACTATTCGTGATTACAATCAGGATTATTGGACCGGAACAGTCTATACTACCAACCGTAGAGTGTGGGAATGGGATGAAGACTTTAAAGAATATTTGGTGAAAATCAGAGCGATGGCTATCGATATGGAGACCGCTACGATTTTTTCAACTGCTTTTTATAACGAGATTCCTGCCGGCGCAATACTTTTAGTTTCAGATCAACCGATGGTACCCGATGGAGTGAAGACAGAAAAAAGCGACAGCGTGGTCACTTCAAATTATGTTGACTTGCATGTGAAGATCGGAATCGATTCGCTGAAGCAATTAATCAACAACGGAATTACGGTGAAGCATTTGCAGTATTGAACTAATTAACCTCAAAATGGAAAAGCAATTTGACTATGTAACCAAACTTGACATCAAGTTTGAACATTTGCAACGAATGGATATTCCGCAAATGGTAAAAGAATGCAAGGACAAATGGTTTAACCAAACTCTGACGCAAGTCAATGGAAGTGTTGTGAGGCTTGGAATTGTTGAGGGTGAGTACCACTGGCATAAGCACGATAATGACGATGAGTTCTTTTTTGTGCTTGAAGGGAAATTATTAATTGACCTTGAAGGCCAAACCATCGAATTAAATCCAAATCAGGGAGTAACAATTTCGAAAGGTGTAATGCACCGCCCTCGAGCACCGATAAAGACAGTCATGCTCATGGTTGAGACGAGTGCTATTCAGCCTACAGGAGATTGAAAATAATTGCCGTCACCCCCGTCGGTGTTACACAAGTTTTATGAAAACTAAAATCCATTACCTCTTCATAGTCGCGCTTGTTTGTTGTACAAACAATTCGTTAGCACAGGACACTTATTACCCTGATTCTACATGGCAATCCAAAAGACCAACTGATTTAAAAATGAATTCAGCGCTTATTGATAGCGCTATTCGTTTTGCGATTCGTAATGAAACGAAGACTGACTATGATCTTCGCATAGCTAACATGAAAGCGTATGTGAACGAACCGGGTTATAAAATTGCCGGGCCGATGAAGTCTCGCGGAAAACCAGCCGGCATCATTTTACGAAAAGGGTATATCGTGGCACAATGGGGCGATGTAAAACGAGTAGATATGACTTTCAGTGTTACAAAAAGTTATCTCTCCACGGTTGCAGGACTGGCGCTTGATTCAAAGCTGATCAAAAATGTAGATGAGCATGTTGGTGACTATGTCGAAGAAAAATTTGACGGCGAACACAATTCAAAAATAACCTGGCGACATTTGCTCACGCAATCTTCGGATTGGTCGGGCTGTCTCTTTGATTTGTGCGACTGGGCGGACCGTCCGCCGATACAAGGTGGTCTGGACGATTGGAGAAACCGAAAGCTGCTGGAGCCAGGTACCAATTTCGAATACAATGATGTGCGGGTGAATCTCCTCGCCTATTCCCTTCTGCAGGTTTGGCGAAAACCATTGCCTGTAGTTTTGAAAGAAAAAATTATGGATCCGATAGGTGCATCAACTACTTGGCGCTGGTACGGCTATGATAACTCTTACATAAACATGGATGGAAGCATGATGCAGTCTGTAAGCGGTGGAGGGCATCACGGTGGCGGAATGTTTATCAACACACTTGACCTGGCAAGATTTGGCTTGCTCTTTCTGCGAAACGGGAAATGGAAAAATCAACAGTTGATTTCTCAGCGATGGGTCAGCTCAGTCAATACACCATCACCTGCAAATAAATCTTACGGTTTCATGTGGTGGACTAATCATGATAATGCGCTTGGCGACATCTCAAAAAATATTTATTACGCCAATGGCTTTGGGGGCAACTATATTGTAATTGACAATGAACATGATCTGGTCATTGTTGTGCGCTGGCTCGATTCAAGTAAACTTGGCGAATTGGTAAGACTGGTCATCAATTCTATTGATAAAAAATAAGGCGATCACCTCGTTTACAATTTTTGGATAGTTCTTGCCTTCACCTGCAATAGCAGAACAAGGCCAACAACAAAATACGATGCCAGTGCCAGAGTACTGTTGCGCATGCTGCCGGTGACATGCTCGATCAATCCATAGCTGAATGTTCCAAAAACGACAGACAGATTTTGTGTTACATCAAAAAAACTAAAATAAGAAGCATGATTAATTGAGTTCTTCGGAATCAGTTTAGAGTAGGTAGCCCTGGACAACGATTGAATTCCACCCATGACTACACCAACAGCAAAAGCAATGGCATAAAACTGGTATTCATTATAAACAAAGTAAGCTCCGATGCAGATCACTATCCAGATGCAGATCATAGTAAGTAGTGCAAATTTATTTCCATGCTGACTGGAAAATCTGGCAAAAAGATTTGCCCCCACAGCAGCCACAAGCTGAATCAACAATACAGTTGCAATCAGTTTGAAATCGGGAAGATGTAATTCTTTAGCGCCGAATGTAGCCGCCAGATACATTACAGTTTGTACGCCCATGTTGTAAAAGAAATATGAGAGAATATAAAATTTAATGTCGCGGTTCTCTTTCAAACTATGCCACACCTTCACAATCTCATAGTAGCCTTTCAATAACTTCTGCTTGCCGGGTTTTAGATGAAACGGGTTATCAGGCAGTCTTGCAAAAGGAATTTGTGCAAACCCAATCCACCACAAGCCCACCATCAAAAAAGAAAAGCGCGTGGCAACTCCTGCGCTTGGAAAACCAAATACCGAAGGATACAATATGAATATCATGGCGATAATCATCATGATTACGCTTCCATAGTATCCGAAAGAGTAACCACGTGCGCTTGTTTTATCAAATTTATCCTCGCTGGCTATCTCCGGAAGGAATGCATCATAAAAAACAAAGCTGCCCGAGTAACCAATGCAAGCCATTATCACGCAAAATATTCCCCACGGCAGCGACTCCGCGGTAAAAAAATACAAACCCATGCACGCGAGCCCACCCGTGTAGCAAAATAACTTCATGAAGAATTTTTTGTTTCCAGTATAATCGGCAACACCTGAAAGCAACGGTAGTAAGGGCGCGATAATCAGAAAGGCAAATGAAATAGAGTAGGAATACAACACTGAGTTGACCACTTCAAGACCCAGGAAACTAACCTTGTCATTTCCATCGGCAGCAGTTGTAACGGCCTGGTAGTACACCGGAAAAATTGCAGAAGTAATAACCAGGGAATAAACCGAATTGGCCCAATCATACATACACCAGGCAGTGATAGTACGCGGGTTGTTGAGTTGAATTTCTGTCATAGCTGCTTAAAATTTATATTTCAATTGGCGCCAAGATAAGAATTTCATCGATTGCCGGATAATCGCAGCCGTTCACGTATGTATTTCTGCCGCATCAATCGAAATATTACCTTTCTCCGCGGATAAAACTGAGTTTTAAAAACTCAACACATTATTAAACCAAATGCTGACGAATCGATCCAAGCATGAAACCAAATAAAAATTCTATCAATGAAACGAACCTATTTCCGTTATCTGGCAATAGTTGGCAACATGGTCTTCATATTATGGATTTTTATAAATGGCATATATGAAGGTTTTATCGGAAATATAATTCAAGTGATCTCCTATATTGGAGTTGTAGGAGTGCTTGTGATGAATACCGTTATCCTATCTGAAATCAGAACTAGAAAAGTGACTAAGAGGCAAGTTTAGGTAAGAAAGAAAGCCCGACAGACTATGTCGGGCTTTCACGCTATAAACCGTAAAACTCTCTTGCAAGATTACACTTCAATTGTAACAGGAATATTTTGGGTATGTGAAGTATCCATTAAATAAAGCTCAATGCAACACTTTGTATATTTCTATTCAGAACCCTGGCAACAAAATGTAAATACATTGAAACATTCATTAAATCATATAATAGGAGAAAGTCCTATTATATGGAATAACTACTCCTCTTTATAACCTATTTTTAATTGATTAGTCCGTTCCAAAAGCGGCAAAGTCAACTACAGAACAAAAAGCCCTGAAAGGCGTTCGGGGCTTTTTTTATTGACCTAAGATTCGCTGCAGCCATCAATTAAAATTGTTATCAGATTGCATCGCTGCTCGTTAATTAGTTGGGAGTTAAGTGTTCCAGGTAGGTAGGGTGATCCTTCATAAATAGTTCTTAACTTGAATACAAACTAATTCACCATGAAGCATTTACTATTGTCGTTTATTTTCGTTCTCTTTTCCCTTGTTGCTAATGCTCAAAACAAATCTATTCTTGGAGCGTGGGTTGTGAGTACCACTACACAAAGTCAATGTCTCGATGCAAAGGATAATAAGTCCACTCCTTGCCCAACTGATATACTAAAGTTGTGTTGGACAATCATATTTGAAGCAGATGGAACATTTAAATATTTAAATAAGGGAGAAGAAGAAATTGGCACATATGCAGTAGAAGGGAAAGTCATTAAACTCAAAACCAAAAAAAGTGGCAATGCGCATTTCATCCTTAGTGGCGATACCATAACCTACACACTACCCGACACAGGTGAAGCCTGTAAGACGGTATTTACATTCAAGAAATCTTAGATGAGTAAATAATTTTAGATAGTCTCAGCACATCAATGAATAGTGTGGCAGGGAAAAACCTTAGCCTAGAAAGCAAAAAGGGTTCAAAAAATATCTGCGGAGAGGGTGGGATTCGAACCCACGTTACCTTGCGGTAAACACGCTTTCCAAGCGTGCTCGATCGGCCACTCTGACACCTCTCCAAAAAAGCGCACAAAGAAATGGATATTTAATCACGCATCCAAATTACTTCACATGGTAATCTCACCGGCTAACGAAAGACCAATAACTTCCTTCGCTTTTTCTATTCCAAACTCTCCGAGCAATACCATCAGTTTTGTTATCGCTGCTTCAGTCGTCATGTCTCCACCGCTAAGCACGCCAATTTCCTGAAGTATCCGACTAGTTTCATATTTTCCCTGCACCACCATACCACCCGGGCACTGCGATATATTAAGCACAATCACCCCCTTGCTAATTGTCGCTTTCAAAAGATCAAGAAACCATTTGTCGGTCGGAGCATTACCAGAGCCATAAGTTTCCAGTACAACTGCCTTTAATTTGGAAATTTTAAGTACCGAACTAACCGTCGCATCGGTAATCCCAGGGAATAATTTTAAAATAGCAATGGATGAATCCAGCTTACTCAGCAGCTTTAATTTGTTTTCATTCGTTGAATGAATCAACGTTTCGTTGAATTCAATTTTCACTCCGGCCTTCGCCAAAGGCGGATAGTTTTCAGACTGAAATGCATCGAAGTGCATGCTCTCTGTTTTTTTGCTGCGATTGCCTCGTAATAACTCGTTTCCAAAATAGATACATACCTCAGGGACTATTGCCTTACCTTCTTTTTTTGCAGTTGCTATTTCGAGCGAAGTAATTAGATTTTCGCGCGCATCTGAGCGTGGCTCGCTGATTGGCAATTGTGCGCCTGTGAATATTACTGGTTTGCGTAACCCAGGCAACATAAAACTCAGCGCTGATGCAGTAAACGCCATCGTGTCGGTGCCGTGCAATACTACAAATCCATCCTGGCTGTTATAGTTTTCATAAACAATGGCGGCAATCGTTTGCCAATGTTCAGGTTGGATATTCGAGGAGTCGATCGGGTTATCGAATGAAATCACTGTGAGATCGAGGAACAAATTACGCAGTGCAGGTAAATGCTCAAGGATCAAGGAAAAGTCGAACGGAACCAATACACCATGCGCATCATGAGCCATGCCAAAAGTACCACCCGTGTAGATGATCATTATTTTCGATTTTGGCTTATCCGGAGTCGCCGTATTGATGTTTATTTTCTTCATAAAAAGTCAGGAGTAGTCAAAATCAATTCACTGGAAATATTTTAAACACATTACTATTGGTAATCGTACTCAATTCATCCAAAGATATTTTTTTAAGATCACAAATTTTATTCACAATAAGCGAAATATAAGAAGGCTCATTGCGCTTGCCCCGGTGAGGAACAGGCGCCAAAAAAGGACTGTCGGTCTCCAGAACAACCCGATTCAAATCAATGTCAGGTATAATTTTATCGAGCCCTCCGTTTTTAAAAGTAACAACTCCGCCAATGCCCAGATAGAAATTCATTTCTATAATTTTCTTTGCCTGCTCTTCAGTGCCCGAAAAGCAATGAAATATGCCTGTAAGCTTGCCATCAACAAAAGGCTGCAGCAATTCAATTGTTTCATCAATTGATTCACGGCAATGGACCACCATAGGTAGGTTATGTTTTTTAGCCCATTGAGCTTGAACTTTGAATGCTTCCTGTTGTTCAGGCCAAAAGGTCTTATCCCAATATAAGTCAGTGCCCATCTCTCCGATCGCAGCAAATTTTCGCTTGCCAAGCCAGTCTTCGGCTAAATAAAGTTCTTTTTCAAAATCCTTTTTTACAGAACAAGGATGAAGCCCCATCATGGGGAAATATTTCTTCGGGTTCTTAGTCTCTACCTCCATCATGACGTCAATAGAAGTGTGATCAATGTTGGGCATATAAATCCTGTTCACAAATGCTTCCTCACACCGAGCCAAAACATCGTCACGATCGGAATCGAATTCTTCTGCGTAGATGTGAGCATGGGTATCGGTCAGGAAATTAGGCATTACGACTAGGGGTTAGGAATTAGGGATTATGGGTTGGAAATTAAGTGTTGGCATTAGAAATTGGGCTTGGCAGAATATATAATAAATTATCAATTGCATTTGCAAGCAAGTTAGATGTGTATTGATAACCAGCAAAGCCTTTATAATTTTCAGATTGCTTCAATGCATAGTTAATATCAAAATCGGCTTGAGCCTGGTAAAACGTTATTCCTTTACGTTCCAATTCCTCTGCCAGATACTCTTGCTCCGTTTGGCCTGGGGTAGGAATAAAAATGGCTTTCTTGCCAAGTTTGCATAAATCCATTATAGTGGTATAGCCAGAGCGGCTGATCACAATTGCAGACGACTCAATCACTTGATTCAATTCTTGAGCATTCAAATGATCAACTTCATTTACACTCAAATTCTCACTTCCGGGCTTTCCCTTTACAACAAAAAAATTGAGTCTTGTTGTTGAAAGTTGCTTTGTAATTTTCTCTTCAAACAAAGTCCGTTGAGGCTCGGGGCCAGAGATCAAAGCAAGCACATCATACTTTAAAGGAATATCCATTTTTATAAATCGAGAGACCATTCCGATAAATTTAACGTCGATTTCTCTCGTGCTCGTTAGCTTACCTGTTATCCCGCCAGGAAAATCGGGCACCCAGCATTCCGTAAACTTTCTGATTTGTTTATGATTTCCTAATTGGATGAAAGGCTCAAGCCACTTCCAAGGCCAGGACATCAAAATATTTATTTGATGTGTAATTAAAACAGATGGAGCAGTTGCCGACCAGCATCCATAACGATTATCAGAAACTAATAAACTGATATTTTCCAACTTCACGATCTGTTCAATCTGATCATGCTCCTTGTTAATTGTTCGAAGAAGCTTAGGCATCTGCAAGAGAACTTTAAGCATGAGTGGGAGCCGCGAAGAGTATTCTGCATTATAAGAAACAATCTCATGGAATTTTAGCAAAGGAAATTCTTGCTTTAATAAAATGAGCGCACTTCCGCTGCTCGCTATCTGAACTTCACATCCCCTATTTAGGAATTCTTGAATAATCGGAATGCTCCTGGTGGCGTGACCGAGTCCCCAATCCAACGGAGTAACTAAAATTCTTTTAAATGAAGCAGCTGCCAAGTGTCTGGTGTCAAACGAGAGCTTTAAAGTCAAATCCAAGGCCTGAGAAATGCTCCAGGAATTTAGGCAATACATGAGTCAGGTTTCTTTCCGCCTTCAAACTATCATGAAAAACTATGATGGAACCTGGTCTTGTCGCCTTAACGGAACCACGAAAGCAATTTTCGCGCGAAATGTTTTTCGAATAATCGTGCGTGAGCACATCCCACATTACAATCCGATATTGGCGTTTGAGAGCTTCAATCTGCCTCCCTGTGATGCGGCCATACGGCGGGCGAAATACATCTGCGGATTTAGAATTATGATTCGCTATTTGTAATTCACACTGCTTAACGTTATCAACGTATTTTTGAAGCGACGTGTTCCATCCTTTCAGGTGATTATAGGTATGGTTACCAATGGCGTGACCATGAGTCAGGACTTTCTCAAATACATCGGGATGCTTTCGGACATTATCGCCAATACAAAAGAAGGTGGCTTTGGCATTGAATTTATTTAGCTGATCAAGAACAAATTCAGTCGGACCGGGCACCGGGCCATCATCAAACGTCAAGTACAGCTCGTTATTCCCTGTAGGAACACGCCACAACAATGACGGGAAAAACCGCGGTAAAAAAAATGGAGTTCGGAAAAAAATCAAGGTTATAAAATTGATTATTCTAAATTACAAAATGGATCAACCCATTCGAATTTATTGCACCCGGCATGAAAGCAAAGTGATATCATCGCGATAGCCATTCATTCCTTTGAACCCGTCGAGGTTGACTATAATATCATGATGAATGGCTTTTAAGTCTTTTTTGTAATTGACTTTCAGATAATCAATCAAAGATTCAAGCCCGAATTCTTCGTCTTTTTCATTCGCTGTTTCCGTGAGGCCATCCGTATAGGCAAACAAAGTAAAATCATCAATGTCGGTAATAAAGCCTTCATTAATAAATGGCAGCGGGTGCATCGCCCCAAGAACGGTTGAGCCCTCTTCTAATAGTCTGATGCCATTACTATCGCACAATACCGGTGGGTTGTGGCCAGCATTTACATACACCATGGTTTTCAACTTCAAATCATAGATAGCCCCAAAGAAAGTAATGAACTTCTCTCCTTTTGCACTATCCAACACTTGAAAATTCAAAGCTTCAACAATTTCAGTGAGGTTTGGTGTTTGTCTCAACAAAGTATGAAGCGAAGCCTGAAAATTACTCATCAGCAATGCAGCAGGAATACCTTTACCGCTTACATCGGCCACACAAATCAAAAACTGATTTTGGTTAATCGGAATGTAATCATAGTAATCTCCTCCAACACGATCGTGCGGCAAATAACTCGCTTCAACTTTCAGTCGTGGTGTATTCGGGAGTTTATCAGGAAACAAGAACTGTTGTACATCGCTCGCGATTTCAAGCTCTTTTCGAAAAGCCTCTTGCTCCAATTGCTGACGGACCAGTTTTTTATTCTCTATGGCAACAACAATAATATTACTAAGTGCTTGTATAAACCTGAGGTTATCTTCGTAATCGTGATTACCCGGCTGGTCAATGCCGCCAACAAACACTAAAGCCAGCGTATCAGACTTGTGCGCCACTGGAATGACCATATCAAACTCATCGAACTCACACTCAGGAAATTCTTCCATCCGGTGAATATTCTTAATCAGCTTAACGCGATCGTCGAGTTTGGTCTTCTGGTAATTTTTTACAGTGCCGAAACTGACCTTGCACGACCATACTTTATCGTAAACAAAGAGTCCGAGTTTTTTTATGTTCAGGTTTGAGCGCAGGGTGAAATTGAAAATCTTATAGAGAGATTCTTCAGGCAAATTGCTGTTGATCGCCTGCGTTATCTCAAGAAGTGCTGCAAGCTCTAACTCCTTGCGCTCTACCTGCTTTTTAAAATCTATATCAGTTCCAACCTTCATTATTCAAAATTAAATATTCTGAGACAGATACTTACCGATAACCGTCAGATTATTTCGTAGGGGTTCTATCTGGCTCTCAGTCATCTCCCCTTCCATTGGTGATCTTTCCACTGCGAAAAAAAACCGATGAAAAGAACGTAAAGAGGATACAAAAATTGCAATGCTACAAACGGTAGCAATTTGACTCTGACTTTTAAAAACCTGAACACAGGTAGCAGGAAGATCAAGTCTGTAATGACTTTAGCAAACAAAATCAAAAACAAGATTGGATTGGGGTGAATAAATGATTCGACCAGCAAGTAAATCCACGAAACCTGAGCTAAAAAAATAAATACAGCTAACATCTGAGCCGAAAGTGATGAGTTGGCTTTCCATTTACCAGCCCAGCGCAAACGTTGCCGGACGAAGTCATTCACAGAAGCCTGAGGTTGGGTGATAACAACACTTTCAGTCGAAGTTATTGCTTGAACCGAATTGGGGTATCGAGTGCTGATTTTTCTCATCAAAAACTCGTCGTCACCAGAGGCAATGTGTTCGTTGCCTGAGTAACCATTTACTTCGTCAAATACTTTTTTTCGGAAAGAAAGATTGGCTCCGTTACACATCGTTGGCTTATTTAAGCCAAGTGTGGCCAGACCCGTGCCAATAACACTCGCAAACTCCAACGCTTGCAATTCAGAAAAGAAGGTCTTATTGGCTTGAATAACTACCGCACCCACCCCCATTCTTGTACTATCATCTTGAAACCGGTTATTAATATGGCGAAGCCACTGGTTGGGCAGAAGACAATCGGCATCGGTGGTAGTAATGATTTCTCCCCTGGCCAAAGTTATTCCCATTGCCAGTGCAGCTTTCTTCCCTGCTTTGTTTTCTGGTACCGATATGATCTTCAATTGAGAAAATCGTTCAAGCCATTTTTTTGATTTTTCTAATGATCCGTCCTCCGAGTGATCGTCGACAAGTATGACTTCAAATTTATTTTCAGGAAAATTAAGTTTCGAAAGGCTCGACAGAAGCCCATCAATATTATCCGCTTCATTACGCATCGCTATGATTATGGAAATGAAATTTTCTTTGGTTGCAATGAAGGTGTTATTTTTACTTATGATCTTTATCCACCCAATTCGTAACGCGACCAAGGCGACAAAATAAAATCCAAAGACAAAAGCAAAATAAAGAGTCATTGAAGCTTAATTCGTAAGTTTGAGTTGTGAGCAAAATTGAGAAAAAACTGGTGAAGGAAAAGATCATTCTTGGGCTTGATCCAGGTACAAACGTGATGGGTTATGGTGTGATCATTATTCGCGAAGCCCGTGTGTCTGTCATTCAGTTTGGTGTAATCAATATGGGCAAATACGGTGATCATGCACTTAAATTAAAAAAGATTTTTGAGCGAGTACTGGCACTGGTTGATGAATATAAGCCCGACGAAGTTGCGCTTGAGGCGCCATTCTTTGGAAAGAATGTACAATCCATGCTCAAACTTGGCCGGGCACAAGGCGTAGCGATGTCGGCGGCATTATATCGCGAAGTGCCCATCACAGAATACGCGCCCAAAAAAGTAAAGCAATCGGTGACTGGAAATGGTAATGCAAGTAAGGAACAAGTTGCGAAAATGCTCATGCAAATATTTTCGATTAAAGAATTGCCGAAGCTGTTAGACGCCACGGATGCTCTTGCTGTGGCAGTGTGCCATCATTATCAAAATGGCGCCACAAAAAGTAAATCAAAATCGTGGGAAGGTTTTTTGAAAGAGAACCCGAAAAAAATAGTAGTTCGATAAGTAACCTATTTAGCTTTCTGAATTTCAGTTTTTAATTCTGCTGCTTCTGTGTTTGCAGGGAACAACTCCAACACTTTATTCACGTCGGCAAGTGCGCTGGCAAAATCCTTATTGGACATATGAGCCTTCGCACGATTTATATAAGCATCAGTATAGTGAGAATTGATCTCAATCGCCTTTGAAAAATAAGTGAGCGATACATCTGGGTTATTCTTCTTCACTTCCAAAAGTCCGCGATAGTTATAGGCTCTTGCCATAGTTGGTTCCATTTCAAGCGCCTTCAGAATATCCGCTTCCGCTTCGGTAAATTTTCCTAAGCTAACTTCGGCCATTCCTTTATCTGCGTATGGGCCGGCAAATCTCGGGTTGATTTCAATGGCTTTATTTAAGTCGATCAAAGCCTCTTCAGGTTTTTCCATCCTTATCTTTAAAATTCCACGATTGTCAAGCGCTAATACATACTTCGCATCCAACTGGATTGCTTCAGAAAAATCTTTGAGTGCTTCGTCATTCCTTTTAAGCCTCATCTCGGCAATGCCTCTATCATTGAAGGCCGTGGCATACCGCGGGCTTATTTCTATGGCCTTATTGTAATCGATGATAGCGGCAGGAAGCTTGCCTAATTCCATTTTTGTTAACCCTCGCATCAACCAAGGCCACGAAAAATCTGGCTTTAATTCAATAGCTTTTGAGAAATCATCAATGGCTTTGTTGAAATGCTTGGAAGCATAGCTGGCTCTTCCTCTGGCATTATAAGCTTTTGCATTTTGCGGGTCTTGCAAAATCAAGTTGCTGAAATCAGCATAGGCTTCATCAAATTTTTTATTGTTCAAGTTCTCCGTTCCCTTTTCGAATAAATCGTCTGTGGCCTCAACATTTACTCCT
>JABDGP010000021.1 GCA_013285945.1 Bacteroidota bacterium
ACTTTAGCTTGCTGCACTTCTCTGCGCCTTGTGGGCGGCGTAAACATCTGTCTGTCAAAATTTAGGTTCTTGTCAATAAAAATGTTTTCTCGCAGGTTTTGCGTCATTACCAAAGACAAAATGTGCTTGTCAAAATTGAGATCATAATCCTTAATGCTCGAGTTAAAATTGGAAAGTTGTGAGTACATGCCGGTTTGGGTATTGAACCGGAAAAGATTGACAATACCGCGCTGGTCGCTCATGTAAAAAAAATTATGTTCATCCATCGCTCTCGGATGAAAATCCTTGCTCAATGTATGAGTCACGCGCACGAGCCGGTTGGTGGTGGTATCTATGTTGTATAAGAAAAGATTATAATAAGGAGATAGCTTTTGCAAAGCTTTCACATCAGTAGTAAGTGAATCTGTAGCTCGATTTGAACTGAATACGATTGTGTTGGAATTAGGGATGAATGCCGGATCAAGATCATCAAAAGCATCATTAGTCAGGCGCTTGGTGCGATCTCTGCGGCTGCTCAGCAAAAACAAGTCATTTTGCCCTTCAAAGTCCGCGCTGACAATCACGAGACGGCCGTTGTTAGAGAAACTGAAGCTACGGATGTTGCTAAATTTGTCGAGTTCACGCGGCAACTTCGTTTTTGTTTTAAGGTCGTAGAGCCAAAAAATATACTGCCCGTTTTTCACCCCAATCACCCCTAACGTATTAGCATCAGCCCAATTCAAAAGTGGCACGCGATAATCTACAGTTTGTTTGATTACTCTATTACCGCCTTCAAGTATCACAGATTCTTTTCCATTCTCAAGTGATTTTACAATTACAGAAAACTTGCCGCGGTCATTCATCGCGTAGGCAACACTTTTTCCATCAGGGCTAATCTTCACAGTAGTGAAGGTAACAGCATGTCGTTTTTGATGAGTAAACAGAATCGAATCTGACAGGGATACATAACTCTGAGCCACACGTTTTTGCTGTGACTTATAATATTCTCGCCAGTCTACCATCAGCTGCTTGAAGGGAACTCCAAGTGTGATAAGAATACTTTTCTCCTCGTTGCGAATGATGCGGGTATAATTCAGAATATTGTTGATACTACTCTTGCCATACTTCTCGACAATGTAGTTCCAGATGGATTGGCCGACTAGAGCTGCTTCCTTGTCCTTAAGTCGCAGTGCTTTATTCACCTGTTTACTTTCTACCAACTGCCGTACATAATCATCCATCTCGTCATTCCATCCGTGTGCCACATAATACGAGGTACCATCAATAAACCATTCGGGCAGGTTGAGTAGTACGGCACTGGTAAACATGTCGCGCAAGCTGCCGCCAAACATCATTTCATTCACCAGCAGGTTAGACATTTTAAAGACCAGCTCTTGCTTAAATTCCTCAAGATTGCCCGGGTGAGCAATCTCAACGTAAGGCTTCACAAATTCTGTTTCGCCACCAACATTAAAACGGCTGTGATTGAGGCCTACATTACTTTGCTGGAGATCGGTGATAGAATTATATAGAAATACTTTTGTCTTTTGATATGGATAAAAACCGAGTAAATCCGTGATCCGGTCAAACTCTGATTCCATGTATTGGAGGGCTTCCTGAGCAACCTTTTTGCGCTCACCATAAAAGTAAACGTCAAAATTCTCTGAGCTTAAGTATTTCCAATCAAATTCCTTGTATTGGATACGATTTCTGCCAAAGGTTTCGTAGGCACGCTGTGCGGTCACGCTGGCAAAAGAAAGAATCAAGAAAAAACCAGTCAGCAGGTACACCCGTCTCTTCATATTACACAGAACTTGACCCCGAATATAACGCTTTAAACCTCTCAATATTTACTTCCTTAGGTATTTCGATTTCTCCCTTCATCCAACCCATCAATACGTTCGAAAAATACGGAGCCAAACTTACACCTTTTGTACCCAAGCCATTAAAAATAATTACATTTTTATAGCGGGGATGAGAGCCGAGTATGGGTCGCCTGTCGGGTGTGGTAGGCCTTATGCCCCAATATTGGTGATCAATTTCAAACGGCATTTTTATGAGCTTTGCTACCTTCTCTTCCAGTTCCACTCGAGCTTCTGACGTAATTCCCTCGTTGGTAGTGCCCGGCTGATATGTGGCGCCAATTACATAAGAGTTTTCTCGACCTGTGGGAGCTAAATAAACCCCTCGGTTGAAAATTATGTCTGGTATTTCCTTGGCAAAAACAGAAAGCGTTTCGCCTTTTAAAGGTCGAATCGGTAGCCAGTTAAAAAATGGGTTTTCTGTCGCTCGGAAGCCGTCACAAAAAATAATATTGGTTGCCTCAAGGTCTTGATAAATTATTTTATCAGAGCCAGTCTCCAGCTTTTTAAAATCAAAATATTCTTCCCGATAAGAATGCTTCTCCATGAGCAGTCCGCTGACTCTCTGCATGAATAATTTAACATTAACATAACCTGACTGCTTTATCACGATTCCCCCAAAAGGATCGTTTGCAACCAAGCCAAATGCACTGGAAAGAAAAATGTTTTCAACAAAATTCTTGATGGAGACATCACCACTTTGAGCAACCCATTCATTCTGCTCTTCAACGGAGATAAATGGGCGATAAATCGACTGAGGAAAGAAAAATCTTTTGTTCAGGAGATTTTCAGAGTCCTTATAAAAATCAAATAAAAAAGGAAAAATTAGATCGGCTAGCCATGATTTGGTCAATCGCTTGCCGGTGATCGGATTAAATAATCCTGCTGCTACTGCGGATGCATGGTTCTTGCCGGGTTCATCAAAAACGATAACTCGCCTTCCGGAGGAAAGCAGCTGTAAGGCCAGACATGAACCTGCCAGTCCTTGCCCTACAATAATATGGTCGACTTGAGGTTTGATATATTTTCAGCAAATATCTTTGAATTTTCTTAACCAGCCGCTTCTGTAAATTACCATCTTCATTTTGCTATCGTTTTTTATATTTACGTAAACCTTTCTTTATGACAAGAACCTCTCGCCTCGTTATCATTCTGTTACTGTTCAATGCATTTGCAATAGCGCAAAAAACAAAGCCTGAAGTTTTTAAATCGATAGATGCTAACGCTGATTTGTATTCAGGAATAGCTCAGAAAATCTGGAATTTTGCGGAAGTAGGTTTTCAAGAAACGCAAAGTTCTGCATTGCTTCAACAAACACTGAAAGATGCGGGTTTTCAAGTTGAGCCTGGGGTGGCCGGTATGCCAACTGCATTCATTGCTACATATGGATCGGGTAAGCCCGTGATTGGAATTTTGGGTGAGTTTGACGCCCTGCCTGGAGTGGCGCAAGAAGCAGTACCCGAATTGAAACCTATTGCAGGGCAAAAAGCGGGGCACGCGTGTGGTCATCATTTGTTTGGTACTGCATCATCGGCAGCGGCCATAGCAGTAAAAGACTGGCTGATTGCCAATAAGAAATCCGGAACAATTAAATTTTTTGGTACGCCTGCAGAAGAAGGAGGTTCAGGCAAAGTGTATTTAGTCCGCGATGGTTTTTTCTCGGGAGTAGATGTTGTATTTCACTGGCATCCAAGTTCACGCAACTCAGCAGCCTACGGTTCCTCGCTTTCAAATAAGTCGGGCAAGTTTCGGTTTTACGGAGTGGCTTCACACGCGGCAGCATCTCCAGAGCGCGGACGCTCAGCGCTTGATGCCGTTGAGGCTATGGATGCCATGGTAAATATGTTGCGCGAGCATGTCAATGAACAAACTCGAATTCATTATGTCATTACTAGAGGCGGGGAAGCACCTAATGTTGTGCCCGCATTTGCAGAAGTTTACTATTATGTGCGTCATCCTGATATTGTTGAAGTAAAGTCTACCTGGGAGCGCGTAACTAAAGCCGCTCAGGGAGCGGCACTAGGCACAGATACACGTTTCGAATCTGAGGTGACGGGTGGTGTTTACAATCTTTTGCCTAACGAGACTTTAGCAAAAATAATGGACGAAAATTTGCGAGCCGTTGGAGGTTATGTTTATAGTCCTCCTGAAAAAGAATTTGCACAAAAAATCCAACAAACTTTTTCTAACAAGCCTGCGTTGGAGTCAACCAATGAGATTGAGAAATTTGGGCCGGACGATAACAAGGGAGGCAGCACCGACGTGAGCGACATCAGCTGGGTAGTGCCTACGGCTGGACTTGGTACTGCAACATGGGTCCCCGGCACAGCAGCACATAGCTGGCAGGCTGTAGCCTCAGGTGGGATGAGCATTGGGAAAAAAGGAATGATTGTAGCTGCCAAAACTCTGGCCGGAGCGATGATGGATGCATTCAGTAACCCTGCAGTAATCGAAGCAGCTTGGAAAGAATTGAAAAAACGCACCGGCGAAAACTTTAAATACGAACCTTTGATTGGCGACCGTAAGCCAGCTTTGGATTACCGGAAATAGGATGTATCAAATACGGAATCATTATATTCACATAAAGGAAATGGTTTGCGTAATCCCCTAAAAAGATGATTTACTCGAAAAACATCGCTTGTTGTCTTTTTATTCTGTCAAGTATTGCACTACAAGCCCAAAAAAAATTCACCACAGAGAAAGGTGAGGTCAGTTTTACTTCCAATGCCAAACTTGAATTAATTAATGCATCTTCAAAAAAGATACAAGGCATTGTAGATCCTGCAACAGGGCAGTTTGCTTTTATTGTAAAAATACAATCGTTTGAAGGGTTCAACAGCAATCTTCAGCGCGAACATTTCAATGAGAAGTATATGGAAACTGACAAGTACTATGACGCTACGTTTGCCGGTAAGGTTATCGAAACTATCGATTTCACCAAAGACGGGACATACGATGTGCGTGCCAAAGGAACTTTAACGATCCATGGAAAAAAGCAATCACGGATTATTCCAAGCAAGCTTGTAATCAGTAAGGGCACGCTCACTATTGAATCTAATTTCAACATCCCGTTAGCAGATCACGACATCCAAATCCCCCAAATTGTCAGTGAAAAGATTGCTACTGAGATTATTGTGAAGTTGAACGTCTCAATGACGCAGAAATAGTACCCTATTCACACAAACATATATTTATTTAAAACCTTTGCGTTTTGATATTCGTTGATTTACTTTGTATTCAAAAGTACTTTTAAATGAAAGATAAAGAAGATTACGAAAAAGACCTTGCTTCCATTCGGAAGATGATGGAACGCTCCGTAAAATTTATTTCCCTAAGTGGGCTGTCGGGAGTATTGGCAGGTATTTATGCACTCGCTGGCTCAGCTTACGGATATTATACGCTGTATTATGCACAGCCAAATTTCGAGAATTATGGTACCACCAATCAGGATCAACGGGGTTTGATCTTACAGTTGGAGATAGTTGCCGTTTTAGTATTACTATTTTCCTTGGGGACAGGGCTTATTTTAAGTGCGCGTAAAGCTAAAAAACTTGGGGTCACTGTCTGGAATGCTACCAGTAAACAGTTATTGAATGACCTACTCATTCCACTATGCTCCGGAGGGTTAGTTGTTATCGTCTTATTGACAAAAGAATATTTTTCCCTGGCGGTGCCAATGTGCCTGATTTTCTACGGACTAGCTCTAATTCAAAGCAGCCGAAATACGTACGATGAAATCAAGTACTTAGGTTTTACAGAAATAATCCTAGGTCTAGTCTCCGCTCTGCTTCCAAACTATGGCTTAATCTTTTCGGCGCTTGGGTTTGGGGTTATGCATATTATTTACGGAGCCGTCATGTACTTTCGTTACGAAAATTGAAAAGTCCTTTTGAACATCTCGACAAAGTTTTGGAGCACAGTATCCGCCTCCAAATTATATCGGTCTTGGTAGTCAACGATACCTACGACTTCAATTCACTGAAAGAAATTGTGGGTATAAGTGATGGTGCTCTGGCATCACACATTAAGGCGTTGGAGAAAGAAAAATACATTACAGTGCTCAAGTCATTCGTTGGGAAAAAACCAAACACCAAATATAAAGTGACAGAGCGAGGCCGAACAATATTCAAGAAACATCTTGACGGATTAGAGCAATTAATCAAGCAACAGAGGTTAAAATAATTTTTTTGTCATTTGACTTTTGAATACAAAGTACTTTTAACATAAATAACCATGGAAACAAAAGAAAATCAGCTTAACATCATCGAAAAATTTAGCCGGTGGATTATCGAATCAATTACAGTAAAACTCTTTTCAATTGGGTTTCTGATCCTGATCTTACTTATCCCATCCTCCTGGATTCAGGATTTGATTCGCGAGAGGCAAATGCGGGCAGAGGAGGTAATTCGCGAAGTCTCTAATAAATGGTCTGGTAGCCAAACTGTATCAGGACCGATCCTTGTAATCCCTTTTAAGGTTAAAAGAAAAATTGATCACGGAAAAGATGGAATCGAAGTTCAGGAATCCACAGAAAAGTATTTCTTACTTCCGGAAAAACTGGATGTAATTGGAGAGGTCAACCCGACAGTGTTGCACCGGGGGATTTTTGATGTAGCCGTATATGCTTCCTATCTGAATATAAATGCAAGTTTTCAAAGACCCGATTTCAAACAGTTTGACATTGATGAAACGCTGGTGCAATGGAAGGATGCCTACATGATCTTCTCGATTACTGACCTTCGGGGGATCAATGAAAATCCCGAGTTCCTTGTCAATGGAGTTCCAAAACCTACAGAACCCTCAAGCAATATTGGTATTTCTGTGAGAAGATTTTTGCCAGAGGTGAATAGCCTTTATCCGCAAAGTACCCAAGGAACAACCGATCTCTCCAGCAATGGAATTATCGCGAAACTCGGATGGCTATCGGCTGATGATTTTACAGGAAATACTTCAGTTAAAATAAATTTAAAGGGCAGCAACAGGCTTAATTTTAATCCTACAGGTAAAACGACCACAGTCAAACTGTCGGGCCCATGGAACTCTCCAAGCTTTGATGGCGAGTTTCTTCCTGAAGGCCGCGATGTAAATGAAAAAGGATTCACGGCGAATTGGCGAATATTACATTTCAATCGTCCTTTTTCAAAAGAATGGACCGAATCTAATACACAATTGAGCGGCGCAGAATTTGGTGTGAAACTAATAATCCCTGTCGATCAGTATCAAAAAAGTATACGCACCTCAAAATACGGCCTACTCATTATTATCCTCACATTCATTTCACTATTTCTTGTGGAGATCACTCAACGAATCAGGATCCATCCCTTCCAATACATTTTAATTAGTGCAGCGCTTATTATCTACTATTCACTTTTACTTAGTTTTTCGGAACAAGTCGGATATAATTATGCGTATTGGATAGCTTCGACTGCCACGGTAACCCTCATCAGTTTTTATTCTTTTACTTTTTTAAGGAGCAAAAAGTTGGTTGCCATATTCACAAGTTTGCTTATTATTTTTTACAGCTTCATATTTATAATTGTACTGCAACAAGACTTTTCTCTTTTGCTCGGCAGCATTGGTCTATTCCTGATTGTGGGTGTGTTGATGTATTTCTCCAGAAAAATAAGTTGGTACGGAGACAGATAACTATAATAAAAGGCTGTCGTTTCGTGGCAGCCTTTTAAAACCAACTATTCTACTTGTAGGGAAAGAAAATACTCACTGTAGTTCCTTCGCCAATTTTACTTTTGATTTCAAGCCGCGCTTCGAGCTTATCAACCATTTTCTTCACGATAAATAGCCCAAGACCATTTCCTGTACTACGTTCATTTGCTCTAAAATACATTTCACAAACTCGTGGCAGATAATTAGAATCAATACCTTGTCCATTGTCGTTTACTTCCATTAGTACCTCTCCAACCATTCCCATCGCTTTGAGACTAATGACAGGTTTCTGATCCCAGGAAAATGAAATAGCGTTTTCTAATAAATTTTGAACAACAATCTTTATCAACGCCGGGTACGAAATCAAAGGACGAGAAAGCTCAACATCAATGGTAACTTGTATTTTCTTACGCAATAGTTCATTTTGAAAACTTGTTTGCTCCGCCTGAAATATATCACGAAAAAAAATTTCACTGCTAACTAACTCCTCATTTCCAATCATACTGACTGATTGCAACTTCATCAACATTTTGTCAAGGTTGCGGGCAGTCTCATTTACCTTTTCAAATAGTTCCAACGCCGACTGATCCTTGACTGTAATCTTGGCGACTTCTGCCAATCCCATAAATGTGGTGAGCGGTCTTCGGAAATCATGGGAAGACCTGTAGAAAAAAGTGTCCAACTCCCGATATGCTTCCTTTAGTTCGTTGGTTCTCGTCTTGATTTTTTCTTCGAGTGTTTCATTGACTCGTGCTATTGTTTGATTGCTTTCAGCAAGTTCTTCTGCCTGAGCCTGAATCTCTTCACGTTGTTCAGATGTTTCCCTATTGAGCTTGCCAAGAACTTCATTGGCTTCTTTTAACTCTTCCGACTGAACCGTAATCTCCTCATTTTGTTCAGCCACTTCGATGTTCAATTTCCTGACTCTCTGGTAATACCTGAAAATAATATAGGCAACTATGCAAACCCCAATGGTAAAGACAATACCAACAATTATTGCAAGTCGCTGAAAGCTTATTTGCGCTTGCTGCTCTTCCATCCTGCTTTGTTGTAATTGCCGCTGCTGGTTCAGGATTTTTATTTCATTATTTTTCTGGTCAAGCTCAAAGCCATGTTGAAGACTGAGAATGCGATTTGCTACATTTTTATTTAATAAAGAATCTTTCAGGTTTTCATACTTTAACGAATATTTTAAGGCCTCATGAAGGTCATTGCGTGCAAGCCAAAGGTCTCGCTTGTTTTTATATACCTGTGCAAGGACATCCCACGAACCAATTTCTTTAGACAGAGTCTCGCCTTTGTTTAAAAAATATTCAGCTTTTTGATATTGTTTTGTCCGAATATATAGCTGACCAAGTGATTGATAGGAGTAATTTTTTCCCATCGCATAATTGATTTGCTCTTCAATAGCTAAGCTTTTGAGGTCGTATTCCTCTGCTTTTTTAAACTCGTTCATCACTTCGTATAACTCGCCAAGATTACCAAGTGTGCCTGCAATACCTGTGAGGTAATTGCCCTTTTGTCGCAAGATTAAAGCCCTATCAAAACATTTTTGTGCTTTTGTGAATTGGCGAGTACGGGTAGCCAGTAAGCCCAACAAGTTTTGTGCAAAAGCTTCGTCCTGTTCAAGGCCATGTATAATCGAATAGGAAAGATTCTTCTGGCAAAAATCCTCAGCAAAGTCATTTTGTTCCAAAAAATAATAAACGCGAGCAATGCGAAAATTCAGCTGAGACGACTGACGTTCAAAATGGATGGATTCTGATAGTTTAAGCGCTTCAAAATAATACTTCAAACTAGTTTCATAATTCGCCACAGAAGCTTGAACAGCGCCAATCTCCGTAAGCAGGTTGATCATATCCAGAGGGAAAGGATTCCGTTCGTAAAAACTGATCGCTTTTGAAAACAAGTTTAGTGCTTTAAGGTTTTCGCCAAGACTAGAATAGATAATCGCTCTTTGCTTGTAGATAACACTTATCTCTTCGTTGCCAATGGTATCCTGTTCTAAAGCCTTGTACGACTTATCGAGGTAGCTAACAGCTTCTTTGTAATTTCCTTGCAGGGTATAATAATTGGCAAGACTTACGCCAGCCCAAACCATTGGGTGTTTCTCCTTTAATCTTTTCCTTATTTCCCAGCTTCTCTTAAGGTAGATCAGCTCCTGCGAATTGTTATTCTTAATTTTATTTAAGTCGGCGAGGTTTAAATATAAGTAAGACAGATACAACGGATTAAGGCTATCCTTCAGCAACTCATAGGCATGTTGATAATTAAGCTCTGCCGAATCCAACTGGTTCGTCTGCTGAAGTAGGCCAACACTGGAAAGCAGGCGGCCTCTTAGATGCGGATCATTTGCGGCAAAGGCTATACCCTTTCTATAAAGTCGCATTGCCGATGAATCATTTCCAATGCTAAAAGCGATGAGCCCTTTATAGAGCATCGACTCGGCCATTCCCTTTTTATAATTCAGTTTTATACCCAGCTGGTACGCCTCATCAATCAATTCTTTTGCTTCGACATAGTCATAGGATAAGACGATATATCCATAGGCATTTAGTGCATCAACATGAAGGGTGCCATGGCTTTTCTGAACCAAACTCTTAACACTGTCAATTGCATCGGATTGCCCAAAGACCGTTTGCGACAGCATGGTCAAAAAGAAAATCAATGAAATAGAGGAGCGCAAGTGAAAAGAAATAATTTCTGTACAAGATAGCAGAAATCCTCACTTCGTCTAATGAAATAACAATTTCACAACACTAATTCCGTCACAATCGCCAAACAAATCTACTCTTTGTCCAAAAACGGATAACGATAATCGGTAGGTGTAACAAAGGTTTCTTTGATTGTGCGCAGCGATACCCAGCGAAGCAAATTCACCTTTGCCCCCGCCTTGTCATTGGTGCCTGAACCTCTGGCACCGCCAAAAGGTTGTTGCCCTACAACCGCACCTGTGGGCTTGTCATTAATGTAAAAGTTACCTGCACTGTTCGATAGCTTCTTTGTAGCCAACTCGACTGCATAGCGATCACGCGCTAATATTGAACCGGTGAGCGCATATGGAGAAGTCTTGTCAACCAGTTCAAGTGTCTGTTCAAAATTCTCCGAATGATAAACATAAATCGTCAACACTGGTCCGAAGATTTCTTCGCACATAGTAAAGGAAGATGCATCCTTAGTTCCGATTACCGTCGGCTCCACAAAGTATCCTTTCGATTTATCATACTTGCCCCCGGCAATAATTTCATTCAAAGGATTTTGCTTTGCCTTCTCAATGTATCCTGTAATGGAATCAAATGCTTTCTCATCAATTACTGCATTGATAAAATTGCCGAAATCTTCCACACCTCCCATTTTAATACTTTTCAAATCGGCAATCATATTTTTTTTCACGTCCTCCCACAAGTTCGAGGGAATGTAAGCGCGTGAAGCAGCTGAACACTTTTGACCCTGATACTCGAATGCACCACGCACCAAAGCCGTAGAAACTTCTTTTGCATCGGCGCTCTTATGCGCAATCACAAAGTCCTTGCCTCCTGTCTCGCCCACAATTCGCGGATAAGATTTATACTTCGCTATGTTTTCGCCAATTGTTTTCCACATGCTATTGAAAACACCAGTGCTTCCTGTAAACTGAATTCCGTTAAAATCCTTATGGCTAAAAATTACATCGGCAGCATCCGGGCCACTTACATAAATCAGGTTGATCACGCCATCGGGTAATCCCGCTTCCTTTAACACTTGCATGATCACATTGGCGGCATATATCTGCGTATTGCTTGGCTTCCAAACTACGGTGTTGCCCATCATTGCCATACTTGTAGGCAGGTTGCCCGCTATGGCAGTAAAGTTGAATGGAGTCAGGGCAAACGTAAACCCTTCAAGCGGCCGATATTCAATTTTATTCCAAACTCCCGGAGACGAGATCGGTTGATCGTGATATATTTCGCTCATAAACGAAACATTGAATCTTAAAAAATCGATCAACTCACATGCAGAGTCAATCTCAGCCTGATATGCATTCTTTGATTGGCCCAACATTGTAGCGGCATTCATTTTATACCGGTACGGTCCGGCAAGCAAATCAGCGGCCTTCAAAAAAATACTGGCGCGGTTTTCCCAACTTAAATTCCCCCACAGTTCTTTGGCTGCCATCGCTGCATTGATTGCCTGCTCGACATGACTTTTATCGCCCGCATGAAAGTAACCTAGCGTATGCTGGTGATCGTGCGGAGGAGCTAATTTCTTTTTATTGCCAGTGCGCACTTCTTCAGCACCAATATACATAGGTATGTCCAGCGATTGTGCACGAGCTTCTTCAAGTGCTTTTTTTAAGGCTGCTCTTTCTTTTGTACCAGGAGCATAAGAAAGTACCGGCTCATTTCTTGGTACAGGAACTTTAAAAAAACCGTTGGACATGTTGATTCGGAGTTAAGATTATAGGTTTTGCGATTGAAGGCTCAAAAATAACAAATTATAGATCACAGAAAGTTCATCAATTCAGGTAAAGAAGATATTTCATAATCGACATTTGACTGGTGTTCTATTTTAGAAGGATTAAAAAAGACAGTGTCAACCAATGCATTTTTTGCTCCTGCAATATCGGTTAGTAAATTGTCGCCAATCATAATTGCCTCGCTGGCCGAGCAATTATTTTCATGTAACGCAAATTCAAAAATTTCCTTGGCCGGCTTCTTATGACCCGCTCGCGCTGAAGTCACCACACTTTTAAAATAAGGAGCAATGCCAGACGATGAAAGTTTGGTTGATTGAATCTCATCGAAGCCATTGGTTACAATCACCATCGGGTATTTGGGCAAGAGGTATTCCAATGTTTCCCTGCAGCCGTGAATCAGGTTTTTCTTCTTTGGAGAATGTTGAAGGTATTCATCAGAAATTTTCAGTGACATTGGATAATCATCTACACCCAAAGTCAGTAAAATCCTGTGAAAACGCTCATTACGAATTATATCGCGGTGCAGCAAGCCACGATCATACAAATCCCAAAGTTCATTATTGATGACATAAAAAGCCTGAAGAAAACGCTCTTCTATAAGAATTCCTCTCTCTTTTAAATTAAACAAAACATAAAGTTCTGAGAGTGCTTCGCGTGAATTTGCCTCATAGTCCCACAGTGTATGATCAAGATCGAATAAAATGCACTTGTATTTTTTCTTCATTAATTTAATTAGCTATTGGCTGAGAGAGGTTTTATTTTTAATCGATTCAATGTCAACTCACGATTGGTATACATGGTCTGAAAGATTTGCTGATCTTTTTGCAATACCGGATCGCGTCTCAGAAACTGTAAAATCTGCTGGGTGATATCAAAAACTTCATCCTTGACCTGATAAAACACCCATTGATTAAATTTCCGTGCCGTGAGAATGCCCGAATTCTTTAGATAAATCAGGTGGCGGGAGGTTTTTGTTTGAGTAAACTCAAGAATATTTTCAAGATCTGTGATACACATTTCTCCATTGGTCATAATCAAATGCAAAATCCGCAAGCGCGAAGTATCACTACAAGCCAAAAATATCTGTGCACCCAGGTCGATGTTAAAATGTTTCAGCCTCATGAAGCAGAAAATTACAAAAACTTCCCTCGCTACGGCTTATTTTTGATTTGAACGGCTGGTCGTTGAACTATTTTATTGGGAAATTCATCCTAAACCAAATTTGAATTTCATTTAGTTAGGCATGTTTCAATCAAACCCTTACCTTTGGCGGTTACAAGTACTTCTAGTGAAAAAGAACCATCAATTTGTAGCCTTTTTAATTATCTGTATTGGGTTGCTGGCATCTGTACAAGAGACTAATGCCCAAAATCGCAGACGCGTAGTACAGTTATCGGGAATTGTTACTGACACTACCGGCGCGTTTTTGCCAGGTGTCAATTTTTATGTTCCCAAAGCAGGACGCGGTACCTCATCACTCAACAATGGCTTTTTTTCTATGCCCTTATTGGTTGGCGACACAGTATTGATCAGCTCAGTAGGGTTTCAACGTCAGGTATTTGTTGTTCCTGACGATGCTAAAGAGTTCACCTCTATATTAGTAGAAATGCACACCGACAATATTTTCCTAAAGCAAGTAGTGATCACGTCTCTGCCAACCGAAGAACTTTTCAAGGAAGCAGTACTGGCGCTTAATGTTCCACTGGATGATACAGGAATTGACCCGAAAAACTTAAATGCCGAACTCCTCGCGTTGATGGTGCGTACAACTCCTATGGATGGAAACGCCAATTACCGTTATTATATTGATCAGTTTTCAAATTCCGCTGGCAACAAATTCCATCCCCTTTACAATCCTTTCCTCAACCCGCTCAACTGGGTCAAGTTTATCAAGGACTTGAAGAAAAAGAAAAAGGAACAGGATAAAGTAAATCAGAAGAAATATATAAGTGATTAGCCTTGCCGGGTAAGATCACTACTCCCGTTTGTTCTTTAAAAGGATTTCTATAATCTCAGCTTTTTTGTCGCGGCTCATCGGAAGGGATTTGCCACCAACAATTAAATCGCTGCCATCAATAGAAGTTATTGCGCCCACTGCCACCAGGTACGATTTGTGAATTCTAATAAAATCAGGAGCAGGAAGCATCTCTTCGATAGTTTTCATTCGCATAAGGGTGATGTACTTCTGGGCTAGTGTATGGATCACCACGTAGTTTTCCATTCCCTCAACACAAATCACGTCTTTGTAAAATATTTTTTCAAAACGGTGCTCGCATTTCACAAAGAAAAAATCAGAAGATTGCTGTGTAGGCTTATTCTTTAATAAATAGAAATCTCTCGCTTTGTTAGCAGATTTTAACAAACGCTCGAACGGGAAAGGCTTTACCAGATAATCCAACACGTCCAATTCGTAGCCTTGCAGTGCAAAGTTGGGATATGCGGTAGACATTACGACCATGGGGGGTTGCTTCAACGATTTTAGAAACTCAATCCCCGTAATTTTTGGCATTTGGATATCGAGAAACATCAAGTCTACCTGAACTGATGCCAGTAATTGATTGGCCTGCAACGCATTTTCGCACACGCCTTTGATCTGTACAAAATCAATTTCAGTGAGGTAGGACAGTAGTCCGTCGCGGGCCAGAGGTTCGTCTTCTACTACAATTGTTTTCAATTCCATGCTTAAGCGATATTCAAAGATAGCATGACTTTATACGTACCAGGCCGTTCCACAATGTTAAGCAAATGCTTTTGGGGGTAAATCAACTCAAGTCTCCGCTTCACATTTTTATGACCAATACCTCCAGGCGCAGAGCGCACAAGGTTATCTGTTGTATTAAAGAAATGAGCATGAAAATTATTTTCCTCACGCCAGAACTTAATGTTTATTCTATTTTCCGATTCTGAAAAGTTAGACACATACTTAAATGTATTTTCAAGAAAAGGAATAAGCATGAAAGGCGCCAGCTCAAAGCCACGAAGATCTGCTGAAGCCTGAAAGTCAACTTTAGTCTTGTTGCCTTTTCTGATTTCTTCAAGTGTCACAAAATTCCGAAGATATTCTATTTCTTTTTCGATGTTAATTCTTTCTACAGTACAGTCATACAATTGAAAACGTAATAAGTCAGAAAGTTTAATCAAAGTATTTGCGGCTCTCTCAGGATCTTTTTTGATTAAAAAATAAACGCTGTTGATAGCATTAAAAAGGAAATGCGGATTCACCTGTGCCTTCAGGTATTGAAGCTCCGACTCGATACGTTGCAGTTCCAGTAGCTCAGAAGAACGATCGGCTTTAATTTTATCGACTACCAGTTTTGCCGAACACATTATTCCTGCAATCGTAGCGATCGCAAAAAAAGCCATAGGGAAAACAAGGAAGATATTTCCGGAGTATTCTTTGACTGCATACAAAAATGAGTAGTACATAAAAATGGTGAGGCCGACAGAGCCGACTGTCAAGACCACAAAAACACTTGTAAAAAATTTCCGGTACTCCCGTTTGTATAGAAACTTAGGAATGAGGTAATATCCAATGATATAAAAAGTCGATGCATTGAAAAGAAAGTAGACAAACGTGACTTCAAATAATGGAAGGATGCTCGTGTAATAACCGCGATACATCGTCATGAAGAAAGCGAAGTAGCCTATCCATGCAAGTATGTGGTGCACTTTGAATTTATAAAGTTGCTTTAAATCCGAGTTCATGGCATAAAAATAGGAAGAACCATTTTGAAAGTGATTCTCATTTGACCAATTGTGAAAAATCATTGACCAATTACCACACCTCTTGGGGGCTCAATACCAGAATGAATTAAAATAAATGCCAGAGTCGGTCAATCTACGGTTGGTCAATCATGGCGAGCAGCTCGTCAAAAAGAAATTACCAAAATTAAAATCGTTCCGTTCACTGAAGCAAAACAAATCTTATGAAATCAAAAACCCTCCTTGCCCTGGTATTGATCATCGCTCAATGGCAGGCTCATGCCCAACAAATGTTTACCACAGAAATAAAGGGTCATGGCAAGCCCATGATTCTGATTCACGGGTTATACTGCTCAGCAGAAGTTTGGAAAGAAACAGTAGAGCATTATCAAAAGCAATACGAATGCCACATTCTAACGTTAGCCGGATTCGGCGGCAATACACCTAAATTAAGTGATCATTTTTTAGAAACAGTAAAAGATGATGTAGTCACTTATGCCCGCAAGCTTCAAAGGCCCGTGTTGGTTGGCCACAGCATGGGAGCCTTTATTTCACTTTGGGCAGCAGCCAGCGCTCCTGGCGTATTTAAAAAAGTCGTTGCCGTAGACGGAGTAGCATTTCTGCCCGAATTATTCATGCCCGGCTCAACGCCAGAAACCGCTAAACCTATGGCCATTAGTGCGAAATCGCGAATGGAAAACCAAACTCCAGCACAAATTGAAGAGGGGCAAAAACAATATTTGCCTACAATGATCACCAGTGCTGAGCGCATTGACCAGGTAGCAAAAATCGCGTCTAAGGCAGATGCTAACACTCAAGCTGAAGTGCTTTATGAAATGTACACCATCGATTTACGCAAGACTATTGCAGCTATCGATTGCCCTGTGTTGTTAATGGGTGCATGGATTGCTTACAAACAATATGGCGCAACACACGAGAGCACCACTAAAGCTTACGAAGCACAGTTGGCAGAAGTAAAAAACCATACTGTTGAAATTAATGATACCGCCAAGCATTTCATTTTCTATGACGATCCCACCTGGTTTTATGAAAAAATGGATGGGTTCTTGAAGTAGAATCTAAAGAAAGATTCAAGTATTGAGCTACGGGCTACAAGTTACGGGTAGTTATCCCCAAGACTTGTAGCTCGCAACTCATAGCTTTCTAAGCTATGGCTTTCCTCCTAGCATGACAAAATTATTTACATTAATCTCAGTAATATATTTTTTCTCACCCTTGTCTGTTTCATAAACACGATGAACGAGTTTACCTTCAACTGCTATCTCTGCTCCTTTTTTTAAATACTTCTCGGCCATTTCTGCGAGATTGCCCCAGATCACAAGATTATGCCATTGTGTGTCTTCCACTTTTTCTCCCTTTTGATTTTTGTACGAATCCGTAGTTGCAATTGATAAAGTCACCTTCTTCTTGTCTCCAAAAGTTTTCACTTCAGGGTCTTTGCCCAAATGGCCGATAAGCTGCACACTGTTTCTTAAGCTTTTCATAGTCATAAAATTTAAGTAGTAAAAAATTGATTACGATTTCTACCAACCTGTTTGTTGTGATTGGTGATGCAAAGGTGTGAGCAGCAAAAAAGATGATTTGTATACTAATCGACTACTTACGATTATATACGTTTGTAAACCCTTATCAACAATATAAAAGACTGATGGTGAGTTATTTACTAATTAAGTGGTCAAAAAATGAAAGTCAACAAAGGCAAGCAAAACAGCTCAGTACATGGCACTATTCAGGGCGCTCGAAACTAGTCGCAAAGCCACTGACAGGCTGTCTACCGACCCTTATTCAATTAGTTTTTTGGATGGCGGACTGAAATTACTGGTCAAAGTTTCAAAAATTTCATTCTTCAGGAAATTAGTCAGCACGGACTGGTATCAACCATACGCCTGACTAAAGAAAATGAACTTCAAGAGGGCTCTCTAGTGTTACAAGCACTATGAAACTAAAAGCATTAAATAAAATAGCGGAACCATTCGGCAGTACTAACAAAATGCCTGTGCTGTTTCTTGGCCACGGCAGCCCGATGAACGCTATAGAAGAAAATGAATTTGTAACCGGCTTTAGAAATATCGCGAAAGAAATCCCTAAACCAAATGCAATACTATGTGTATCGGCACATTGGGAAACAAACGGAACGCTAGTGACTGCAATGGATATGCCTCCTACAATTCACGATTTTGGAGGTTTTCCGAAAGCCTTGTTTGATGTTCAGTATCCGGCACCAGGCAGTCCCGAGTTGGCCTTGTATACTAAGACTATTATCAAAAAAACAGAAGTTGGTCTTGATGACAAATGGGGTCTTGATCATGGTGCATGGAGTGTGATCAGGCATTTGTATCCACAAGCTGACATCCCAGTGATTCAGATGAGCCTGGATTATAATCAAGCTCCGCAATACCATTATGAGTTGGCCAAAGAATTAGCTTCGCTTCGGAAAAAAGGCGTGCTGATTATCGGCAGCGGCAACATGGTACACAACCTGCGTATGGTAGCGTGGGATAAATTAAATACCGATGATTACGGCTTTGACTGGGCGATCGAAGCAAGCAATATGATGAAACAATTCATTCTTTCAGGCGATCATCAACAGCTTATTAATTTCAGATCGCAAGGCAAGTCTTTCAATCTTGCCATTCCCACTCCAGAGCATTATCTTCCATTGTTGTATGCATTGGCTCTGAAGGAAAAAAATGAAAACATAAGCCTATTCAATGACAAGGCAGTGGGCGGGTCGCTAACGATGACTTCATTGAAAATTGACAATGGTTGAAATAATGCAGGACAAAAAACTATCTTGGTTAAATCATTAAATAAAATAAGATGAGTGAGTCAAGTTCAAAAATAAAAGTAATAATTACCGGCGCCAGCGGTATGGTAGGCGAAGGCGTGTTGCATGTTTGTTTGCAAAACGATCGCGTTGGAGAGGTGTTGGTTGTGGGGCGAAAGTCGTGTGGCACTACTCATCCAAAACTAAAGGAAATTATACACTCTGATTTCTATAACCTCGCTCCCATCGAAAGTCAGTTAAGGGATTATAACGCGTGCTTTTTCTGTCTTGGAGTTTCTTCAGTAGGCATGAAAGAAGAAGAGTATTTCAAACTGACTTACACATTAACAACCAATTTTGCTAAAACACTGGCCACCCAAAATTCGGCGATAACGTTTTGCTATATCTCCGGCGCATCTACCGATAGCACTGAAAAAGGCCGATCGATGTGGGCTCGCGTGAAAGGTAAGACCGAAAACGAGTTGATAAAAATATTCAAGCACGCCTATAACTTCAGGCCGGGAGCGCTTATCCCAATCAAGGGAATGAAAAACACTTTGAACTTTTATAAATATCTGGGATGGCTTATTCCTGTTATCCGCTTGCTGGCTCCCAAATCTATCTGCAAGCTCGAAGAATTGGGAGCAGCGATGATCAATTCGGCAGTCAAAGGGTACGATAAGCAAATTCTTGAAGTTACCGATATCATCGAATTGTCAAAGAGATAACCTCAATCTATGGCCGGATATTCAGAAACACCGCTCGCAAAAAAACTTGGCATCAAGGCGGGTTTTAGAATCAGGCTTATCAATACGCCAGAGTATTATTTCAAGTTATTCTCCGATTTCCCTGTTGAAGTAAAAATTATAAAAGCTAAATCAAGTGAAATAGATTTCATTCATTACTTCACAACAAAAGCGGAAGTACTAACCCACGACCTTTTGTCTTTAAAAAAACAATTGCATCCCAACGGAATGATTTGGGTTTCGTGGTATAAAAAGTCAGCTAAGATTCCTACGGATGTCACCGAAGATCTGATTCGAAATACGGCGCTAAAGAATGGGCTTGTCGATATTAAAGTTTGCGCAGTAGATGAATTATGGTCTGGACTTAAATTAGTAATCCCTATAAAAGACCGAAAATGAAATTTGATGAGTTTCTTTCAAAGTATGATGACTCAGTTTATAAGAATGCATTGCTGCTTCGCAAACTTCTTCTTGCCTATTATCCTGACATTATTGAGCAAGTAGACCTTCCGGCTAAAATGGTAGCCTATTGTTACGGGCAACGATATATAGATATGATCTGCACTATTATTCCCTCTAAGAAAGGATTGAAACTCGGCTTTTATAAAGGCGTTGATCTGCCAGATCCCGATGGGTTGCTTCAGGGCACTGGTAAAATCTCTCGTTATGTTGAGATCAAATCGCCTGATCAGATTAATTCATCAGCTGTTAAAGAATTAATTTCTAACGCATTAGTTGCCTATAAACAAAGAATGAGTGTAAAGAAATAGAACTCAGAATGCCAGCAGCTATAAATAAAGACAAGAATATGTTTTCTATCGCGATGAAGTCGATAGCATTCGCATGGCAAACAAATAGAACGTTATTCCTGCTTTTGATTGCTTTGAATATTTTCCAAGGCTCGGTAGTATATCTTCAGTTTACCAGTTTCGCCTCTATCGTTGATGAAATTATTAAGATCAAGCAAGGAATTAGTAGTACCTCAGAGCTCATTCGGTCTGCCGTTATTTTAGGGCTTTCATTTTTGCTCCCAACAGTAGTAGGCAATATTGCGAGCTTTATTCGAATGAAATTCCGAATGCAGCAGGGCGTTCAGCTTGAGCTTTATAAAATCGAACGGCAAAGCGCACTTGATATTGGAACAATCGAAAGCAACTCCTACCAGAATTTACTACGGGGTGCGCAAGAGTGGGGCAGCGGGAGTGTTCTCAACTTGCAGGATTTTATTTTTAACTCTGCCACGAGTTTTGCAGGTATTATCACATCGATTGGGATTCTCTGGTCACTCAACGGATGGCTGGTTTTGTTTGCCGTGTTGGCGGCTGCACCGGTTTATTTTTTCTACAACAAGTATAGTATGGAGGTTTTTCGAATCCGGTATTTCTCCCTTGATGATCATCGGATTATCGGTAACCGTATTTCGCATTTCGAGGAGCTTCAAAAAGCAGTCGATGTCATTCTTCTAAAATTAAAAACATGGCTCAAGTTTCAAATTCGAGATCGCAAAGTTTCGTTCAATAAAAAAATTCTGGTTGCCGAACGTAAGAAAGCAGTCTCGTATGCGCTTCTCAGTCTATGGTACTTGGTATTTCTTTTTGCTGCCATAGCGTTAATGACTCAGGAAGCCTTGACAAAAACAATAGAAGTAGGTGGTCTTCTTTTAGCCTTCAGCACTTATACCCGATTTTATCAAACTATCAACGGCTACATAGAATCCATTTCATTTACGGAAGAGGCAGCTCGTTATGCAGCACGCTGGTTTGAATTATTTGACCTTAGACCAAAAATTGCCTCAAAATATAATGCGGCGAATATCTCTTTTGACAAACCTCCTCTCGTTGAATTCAAGGACGTATCATTTCGTTATCCCAATGAAACATCCGAAAGTCCTTTGGTATTGCAGCACCTCTCTTTCTCGATTAAGCCAGGCGAAAAAATTGCAATTGCCGGAACTAATGGTTCGGGCAAAACAACACTTATAAAACTCCTTTGCCGGGTTTATGATCCAACTGAAGGGAGCATCTATATCAATGGCACGGACTTGCGCGACTTAAATCTGGAAGATTGGCAAAATGCTATTGGCATTCTCTTTCAGGATTTTCCGGTCTACAATCTTACTATCCGGGAATCGATTGGAGTAGGCCGGCTTTCTGACTCTGGTGCAACCAATGAAGATTCGGATTACGAGAATTCAAGACTAAAACAAGCTGCTCAATTTTCAGGAGCCGATGAATTTATTGATGCCTTCCCAACCACTTACGATCAACTTATCTGGAAAGAATTTAAAGACGGCACTGATCTTTCTAAAGGGCAGCACCAACGACTGGCTGTAGCACGTATGTTCTACCGCAACGCAGTCATTACTATTCTTGATGAACCTACCGCTTCGATTGATGCTGTAACGGAAGAAAAAATATTCAGCACTCTCGAAAAAAATATGGAAGGCAAAACGGTCATTCTCATCACGCATCGGTTTAGCACAGTAAAAAATGCTGATAAAATTCTAATGCTGGAGCACGGCCGGATTATTGAACAAGGATCGCACAAAGAACTTATGCAACTGAATGGAAAATACTCTGAACTCTATACCATGCAGGCGAAGCGGTATTTGGAAAACGAAAACTAACTGGTAAATTTTAGCCTGCTTCTAAACATAGGCCAATGATTGTTTATACAACTTGCAATAGCCAGGCAGACCTATCGGGAATATTAAAGTTGCAAAAGGCTAATCTCGCCAACGCGTTGACGGCTGAAGAAATCCAAAGTCAAGGGTTTGTAACAGTATCACATCAACTGAAGGATTTAGAAAACCTTAATTCAATTGAAAAACATGTTATAGCCAAAGACGATGATGAAGTGATTGCTTACTTACTAGCCATGACTCCGGCTTCGAAGTTCGACTTACCGATTTTGATTCCTATGTTTGAGGTCTTCGGCAAAATTCGATGGATGACAGAACTTGTGTCGGATTTCAACTATCTAGTAGTAGGACAAGTTTGCGTTTCAAAAAACTATCGCGGCCAGAGCATTCTTGATCAATGTTATGCCAAGTATAAAGAGTGTTATCGGGATAAGTATGAATTTGCAATCACCGAAATTGATGCCAAGAATCTCCGTTCGTTAAAAGCTCACGAGCGGATTGGGTTTAAAGATATCCATCGATACAAAGCAGAGAATGGAACTGAGTGGATCATTGTTTTATGGGATTGGAAATAACTATTAAAATATGAGTGACAAAAAACATTTTTTCTTAAAACTAAATCCTCCGAGAGCAACATTTATGGCAGACATGACGAATGCAGAACGTTCGGTTATGCAAAAACATGTAGCTTATTGGAAGCCTTACGTTGACAATGGAACGGTTATCGTCCTCGGGCCAGTTTCAGACCCCAAAGGCGGCTATGGCATTGCTGTTGTTGCCGTAGATAATGAACAGCACCTCGAACAGCTCGTCTCTGCTGATCCTGCCAACGGAATGAATTCTTATGAAATTTATCCGATGAGAGCGGTAACGAAGCAGTAATTACAAATCACTACTTCTATTTCATTCCGTACTCTAACACCATGAACGTGCCTGGTACAACTTTTGGGCGTGGGTTAGGAACGGCAGCAGTTGCCGGTGGGGTTTCGCCATACTGCGCGGTGGAAACAAATACATGATGAGTCTTGGGGTCAAGCGCAATCGTGCGAGCGCCAACTTCAGTCTTCACAGTTTCAACAACTTTAAATTCGTTTGGAGAAACTTCTTTCACCACAGTGAGAGTACCTTCTCCGTTCGAGCTGATTGCCATTTTTAATTCCTGATCAAAGACAACGCCATCCACACGTTTGCCGATGGGCACTTGTGCCACTACGTTTCCTTTCTCAGAATCGATCACCATCATAAGCCCATTGTGACACACCGCAAACAAGCGATGGTTTTTACGGTCTATAGCTAAGCCGGTAGGCTCTTCGCCTGGAGCAATTTTCCACTTGCTCTTTACAGCCAATGTCTTGGCATCAAACGAAACAATTTCGTGTGAGTCCTCAAGGTTCACAAAAATTGTTCCATGCTCATCCGATGCCCCGGCCTCTAATGCAGTTCCGCCTACGTCAACTGTACCTGTTACTTTGCCAGCTGCGATATCGACCACCGTAACAGTTACGTCACTATGATTAAAAATAAATACGCGATCAGAGAAATTATCATAAAGTAGAGCGTCAGGATTTTTTCCAGTCGGTAATTCTACAATTGGCTTCAATGTGTTTAAGTCAAAAATGGTAGCTGAGTTGCTTCTTCCATTGGTAGTAATGCCACGGCCCGATTTTGGAACTGACAATACACCGTGAACCCCCTGTAAATTGGAAACCGTTCCGATTTTCTCGTGTGAGTCCGCGTTGAGCACTTCTACCTGCGTGCTATGCGAAACGTATATTTTTTTATTCTGCTCGTCTACACTTAAGTAATCCCACCCACCTTCACCCCCCACCACCGACTTCTTAATCAGGTGAAATTCAGATTGAGCCGAGGCGGTCACTGCAATAAGGAGTAACATACCGGAAATTAGACTGCATGTATTTTTCATAATCATTTTTTAAATAGTAATACTAATCGCCATAACTCAAGGCGAGTTACTCAAACTAATGAAATGATTCTGGAGGGATTTAGGATTTTAAAAGTAAACGGAGAAAAAATGACGGCCTGCCCGATATTCATAACGAATTCCTAATCCCGTTGTATCACATATTTTCTTTGCAATCGCCAATCCAAGCCCTGTGCTCGAGTGCCCTGAGCGGCCTTTTTGAAAACGATTGAAGATTTTATCCGGAGGAACAGAAACAGGCTCTCCGGGGTTAGAAATTTCCCAATAACGCTCAGCAATAGTTATTTGGATATCATCACCTGAATTGTGTCTGATGGAATTAGATATTAGGTTTGAAATTAGAATATCCATCAACGCTGCATTGAAATCAACTTGCAGATTACTTTTAGTATCAATCTTAATTTGAATTTCCTTACCCTCCGCCTCTTGCCGAAACAGGTTCGTTAGTTTTACTGTTAACTCGCCAAGATTCATTGCTTCAGTATCAATAAACTGCGGACTGTCTATTTTAGAGAGCAACAATAGAGCTCTGTTAAGCCGGGCCAATCTAGAGGTTGCGTCCGCCAATGATTCCATCAACTTCGCCTGATCCTCCGACGGGTTGGTTTGCATAAGTAGTTCCAGCTTGGATTGAAACACGGCCAGCGGAGTTTGCATTTCGTGAGCTGCGTTTTCTGTAAACTCTTTTTGGTTTAAGTAAGCTTTGTAGTCACGCTCTGTTAGTTGATTGATTGCAAAGTTCAAGTCTTCAAATTCTTTGACTGACGAATGGCTAAGGTTCAGATGCAACGTACTTTCAACATCGAATTTCTTGAGTTTTTCGAGCGTGTCATAAAAAGGCTTCCATATTCGTTTGGATAAGCGCCAGTTGATAATTAAGAGACCTGTAAGTAAGATAAAAAGAGAAATGGCTTGTGTGAACGCAACAGCTTCAATCAAATCTTCACTTTCAACCATTGAAATGCGTGCCACCAGCTTATATGGTTTTTGATTTATAGTAATCACGGTTGAGAGCACTCGGTATGGTTCAACCTCTTTTCGCACGCTGTCATATTGGGTTATATAATATATACTATCGGCAAAACCGGAGCCGTTATAAGCACTGATTCGCACTTCGCCATCCAGGTCCTCCCAATCCTTCAGTTCACTCTCAGATTTTTTATTTTGCATCCGTATTTGAATTTCCTTCTTCTGAGTGAGAAGCGCTTCATCAACTTCTTTAATAAAAATCCGATCAATAAGAAAATAGAATAAAGGCGTGGCTACCAACAACACAACGATAGAATAAATTAAAAAACTAAGGATAGTGCGATTGAGCAATCTCATTTTTTTCAAAGTTCAAATTTATAACCCAGTCCGTAAACAGTCTTGATGTACTCTGCACTTCCAGCTTCTGCCAGCTTTTTCTTCAGGTTCTTGATATGTGAATAAATGAAATCATAGTTATCAAAGCGGTCGGCATCATCACCCGAAAGATGTTCACCAATGGCTTCTTTTGAAATAACCTTATTCTTGTTGGAAATGAGGAACAGCAGGAGCTCGAATTCACTTTTGGTCAAATCCATTTTTTGATTACCTGCCTTAGCGGTTTTGCTGTCAATATCAAGCACCAATTCATCAAATTGTACAATACTGGCGCCGTCAAATTGATTCCTTCTTATCAATGCTTTCACACGGGCTCCAAGTTCGGCTAAGTGAAAGGGTTTGGGCAAGTAATCGTCTGCACCGATTTCCAGCCCCTCAATTTTATCATTTACTGAATTCTTTGCAGAGATGATGATCACTCCTGCCTTCTTCTTTTGTTTTTTTAATTCACGGAGCAAGTCAAGGCCGTGACCGCCGGGAAGTGTGATATCGAGCAAAATACAATCGTACTGATATAGAGAAATCTTTTCTGAGGCGGAGTGGAAATCGCTGACCACCTCACAACGATAATCAGTACCTTCAAGGTAGTGCACTATGCTTTCTGCCAACTCCTTCTCATCTTCAACTAAGAGTATTTTCATGTGGATTAACTATACCGGATCTACATCAAACACTATTTTTACACTTCTAAACTCTTTTTGTTGCAAAAGTCTGGCTGAATTTTCGACAAGCAAACTCTTTATATCAGACAGATGCCCCTGATCACGCGGCACTTTCAGCAAAATATGCATTAAATATTCATTCCGTATTTTGGATACCATAGGTTCGCTTGGGCCAAGTATTTTTATCGATTTCAATTTTGATTTTATTCCCTCCGTGTATTTGTCAGATGCAAGACGCACCGTCTTTTTATCCTGATGCTTTATCACAATCTCAATCAACCTGGCAAATGGCGGATAAAGGTTTTGTTGGCGATCGAGCAATTGTTCATTTAGAAAGTCTGTTACCTGATTGTGCGAAACAAAGCCAAAGAGTGGATGATCCGGTTGAGAAGTCTGCACAATTACTTTACCTTGGTTTTCTCTCCGTCCAGCGCGGCCACTCACCTGGGTGATTAGCTGAAATGCTCGTTCATAAGAACGAAAATCGGGAAAGTGCATGAGGCGATCTGCATCAAAGACTCCCACTAAACTTACGCTGTCAAAATCAAGACCCTTGGTCACCATTTGTGTACCCACCAAAATGTCCGTTGTTCCACTCTCAAACCCGGTGATGATATCTTCATAGCCGGATTTTGTTCGAGTAGTATCAAGGTCCATCCGCTGAATCTTTGCTTCCGGGAAAAATAATTTCAACTCTTCCTCCAGTTTTTCGGTTCCGTATCCGACAGTCAAAATTCTTTTCGATGAACACTCCGGACATTGACTTGGCAACGCCTCACGATAACCACAATAATGACATACCATTGCATGGCGAAACTGATGGTAGGTTAGGCTAACTGCACAATTGATACACTTCGGTATCCAATGACAATCTTCACACTGTATCATCGGTGCATAGCCCCTTCTGTTTTGAAAAAGAATTACTTGCTCTTTTTTGGATATCGCTTCTTTGATTTCATTCAACAACAAAGAAGAGAACTCACCTTTATTGGTTTTTCTTTTCTTTTCCGTTGTCATGTCAGCAAAAGAAATTTTCGGCAGCTTAGCCGTACCAAACCGGTGTGTTAGTGTTACCAATCCATATTTGCCGATGGATGCCTGATAAAATGACTCAACCGAGGGCGTTGCACTTCCTAATATGACTTTGGCATTATGTAATTGCGCCATTACCATCGCTACATCACGAGCATGATAGCGCGGCGCCGGATCATGTTGCTTGTAAGAAGGATCATGCTCTTCGTCTACGATGATCAATCCGAGATTATCAAAAGGTAAAAAAATTGAAGAGCGTACACCTATAACAAATTTGAACTTATCTGTAAGAACGCCATTCCAAACCTCTACCCGTTCGTTATCAGAAAACTTGGAATGATATACACCCAAAGCGCTTCCAAATATCCGCTTCAATCGTAAAACAATTTGAGTAGTCAGAGCAATCTCCGGCAATAAATACAGGACCTGGCTGCCGCCTTCGAGTGCGCGCTTTATGAGATCAATGTAGATTTCAGTTTTGCCACTTCCCGTGATTCCATGAAAAAGGACTGTATTTTTTTCTTCAAAAAACTTCAAAATAGAATTGCGCGCCAACTCCTGATTTTCACTTAACAAGATCGGGTGTTGCTGCTGTGGTTCTTCAAATCCAAACCGAGGAACAGTCACATCAAATTCTTCGAAGATTTTGTTTTTGACAAGGGTGCGGATGACTGAATCAGAAATTTCTTCGTCGATCAACAGAGACTTTATTAATCCAGTCTCGTTTAAACCCGCATCAGAAAATACCGGAACATGCTGCAGGTATTTCAATAACACGGCCTCTTGTTTTGGCTTTTTTGAAATAGTTTCAAAAAGTGCTTCAATTTTCTTTTTTGATGTAAATTCCTGACTAAGCCTAACTCGTCGTTCTGTTTTGGGTTTATATTTTTCTTTTACCTGTTCAAAAATGATGATCGCTTCCTTTGCCGAAAGGGATTTTAGCAAATGATAAATTACTTTAGAGCCAATAAGGTTGACAACAGCCGAATAACCAAGTGACTCTTCTTTTAGTCGGCGCAACAGTAGTCTTTCCTTTTCTGAAAAGTCAAATTCAGAAGTCTCCAAATCGAATCGCGGGTTGATCTGGACCATCGACTCGCTCGATAGCTTAAGTCCGGATGGCAGTGCTGCATTGATCACCTCACCGAGTGTGCACATATAATATTCAGCCATCCATTTATAAATCTTCAATTGCTGATCGTAGATGACTTCATTTTCATCGAGCAATTCCAAAATATATTTGGCTTCATAGTCTTTAGGCGGCTGGTTATGTATCTGCAGAATGATACCCGTTTGGATTTTCTTTGCTCCAAATTGAACGATAGCCCGCTGACCAAACTTTATTTTTCCATTCATTGCCGCAGGCACACGATAAGTGAACAGCTTGGCAATAGGCACAGGAATTACCAACTCTGCGAACAAAGTTTCGTTGGGATTAAACTCAAGTGAAAGATTTGCTGACATTTTTTAAGTCTTCAAAACTACGGATTTTTATTACTCGTTCTTTTTGCCTTTAATTTCGTTGGGTACACCTGGCGTTAACAAATAAATCAATCAGAAGATTTCACGTCTTTCTTTCATTGAAATTTTCGGATTACCTTCATGTAAAATAATATCTATGGACATCAACCTTGATATGGAAGTCGCAGTGCGGCTCCTCATTTCCTTTGGCATTGGAACGGCCATCGGTCTGGAGCGCGAATACCGGAGTAAAGCGGCAGGCTTGCGCACTATGATTATGATCTGTCTGGGCTCAACCATCTTCACAGAAATTTCCATTAACCTCGGAGTCAATAACCCGGACAGACTTGCAGCCAATATTGTTACCGGCATTGGATTTCTTGGAGGTGGCGTAATATTCAAAGACGGATTAACTATCTCAGGGATAACTACGGCAACTACAATTTGGATTTCAGCGGCGCTTGGAATGGCGGTTGGAGCCGGTGAATACTTTATAGCTATTGTTGGTTCAGGCGTAGTATTGATCGTGCTCACAGTGCTTGAAAAAGTGCAAGGCATTGTGGAACGCATCCATCAATCGAGGACTTACAAAATCATTTTTCAACAAAACGCCGGTTTTGACCATGTACTGGAAAAGTCATTACATGAATTACACCTTGGCTTTAAAAAAAGACGTGACTATAAGGACGGTCAGTCGTTTACTTTAATCTATGAGATTTATGGCAGGGATAAACAACTGGAGCAGTTCAACAAATTGCTTAAAGATGACCAGCGCGTGATCTCCTTTGGGTATTAAATCAAACACCTAAATCGCCACCGTCCGAAATCTCCACAAGGAGCACTTTCACTTCGTTGGCTTTAGCATGTTCACCCATTTTTTCAAAGCTCATCACGAGATTACGCAAGGCCCTGCGGATAATTTCCAAACTGCTACAGGCCTCAAAAAAGGAAGGCTGAGGGACCAAATGAAGTTCGTTAATATAATTTTCAATATCCTGTTTAGAAAAAATCAAACCACGGTTAAATGCGTTGATGTAAAACTGATGGTTTTCGTCTTTATAAGTGAGAATGAAAAGGTTAGGCAAGTTCACGCCATGTACCGGAAGTTTCAGTTTTTGGGCAACCAACAGATAGATTACACATAACGTTATAGGATTTCCTTTTCGCGATTCCAACACCACATTTATCATTGAATTACCCGGCGAGTGAAAATTTTTAGTATTGGCCCCAAATTTCAGTTTATTAAATAGTACACCATTAATCACTTTAATCTGATCAAACGGATATAAATCTGGGCGAAACTCGAGCCACGTCTCATAATAAATCTGTTCCAACTCTTGCCTTAGTTTTTCAAGTTCTATCTCTGGATATTGATAGGTCGCGATGATCCACATACCCGTAAGCAAATCCTGATCTTTGCTAGCGTACCAGTTTTTAAGTCGTTCCCGAAGCAAATCATATTGAAGTGTGTGTATGAGTTCTTCTATACGACTTTGCACAGAGGGATTCAGGTTACTCTCCCACTCTCGTTCTAAAAAAGGAATAACTTCTTTTCCAATAGAGAGTATTTTTCCCTCCACATGAGAAACTATCTGCTGATCATCGTCATCGAGCAGAGATATTAACGCTTTTAATTCTTTATCCTCCACAACTCAAATCAGGTTTGGATAACACCCACATTAAATTTCTCTATTGGCGCATGGTTGGCCGCTTCAATGCCCATTGAGATTATCGAGCGAGTCTCTACCGGATCTACCACACCATCCACCCATAGGCGCGAAGCAGCATAAAACGGACTAAGTTTTTCGTTGTAACTATCGGTTATCTCTTTTAGCAAACTCTTTTCTTCCTCTTCCGAGATCGTCTTGCCTTGTGACTTCAGGGAGCTAACCCGGATTTGTAACAAAGTCTTTGCTGCAGAGCTTCCGCTCATCACGGCCAGCTGTGCTGTGGGCCACGCAAAAATGAGCCGGGGATCGTAAGCCTTTCCACACATGGCATAATTGCCCGCTCCGTAAGAATTACCAACAATGAATGTGAATTTTGGCACAGTGGAGTTAGCCATGGCGTTTACCATCTTTGCGCCATCTTTAATGATACCTCCGTGTTCGGCTTTGCTGCCCACCATGAAACCGCTCACATCCTGCATAAATACCAGTGGTACTTTTCTTTGATTGCAATTCATAATAAAACGGGCCGCCTTATCTGCCGAGTCAGAGTAAATAACTCCACCCATTTGCATCTCACCCTTTTTCGTCTTTACCGTTTTACGTTGGTTGGCGATAATGCCCACCGCCCAGCCATCAATCCTTGCAAACCCACAGACAATCGTTTTTCCATACAATGCTTTGTACTCCTCAAACTCTGAATTATCTGTCAGTCGTTTGATCACCTCGAGCATATCATAAGGCTTCACCCTGTCGGAAGGGATGAGTCCGTAAATTTCTTCAAGCTTTGATTTGGGCGGTTTTGATTCTGCGCGATCAAAGCCCGCATTCGCGGATGCGCCAAGTTTATCAAATAGATTTCGGATGTAATCCAGACAAGTCTGATCGTTGGGAAATTTATTATCGGTCACGCCCGATATTTCGCAATGTGTGGTAGCACCGCCTAAAGTTTCATTGTCAATATCTTCGCCAACAGCTGCTTTCACCAAATACGATCCAGCCAAAAATATAGAACCAGTTTTATCTACAATCATTGCCTCATCGCTCATGATGGGCAGATAGGCGCCTCCTGCCACGCAACTGCCCATGATTGCAGCAATCTGCACAATTCCCATAGACGACATTTTAGCATTGTTGCGAAACTGCCTTCCAAAATGCTCTTTGTCAGGAAAAATCTCATCCTGCATGGGCAAAAACACGCCGGCACTATCAACAAGGTAAACTATGGGCAGCCTGTTTTCCATGGCAATCTCTTGTGCCCGCAAATTTTTCTTAGCTGTTATTGGAAACCAAGCTCCGGCTTTTACGGTAGCGTCATTGGCAACAACAACACACTGTCTTCCTTTGATATAACCAATGCCAGCAACTACGCCGCCTGATGGGCAACCGCCTTGCTCCGCGTACATTCCATCGCCAATAAAAAGTCCTATCTCTAAAAATTTTGCTTCTTTATCGGTGAGGTATTCGATGCGCTCACGGGCGGTCAGCTTTCCCTTTTCGTGTTGTTCCTTAATTTTCTTTTCACCACCGCCCAGCTTTGTTTTTTTTGCTTTGGCCTGCAATTGAAAGCAAAGTTGCTTGAGTTGATCTTCGTTTTTATTAAATTCTAAATCCATAATTATTTCTTCTGGGCTGCAGCTTTTTTCTTCTCCTCTTCTTCTTTACGCATATCGCGTTCTACCTTTCTTTTGCTTTTGCCCAAAGGCCCCATAAAGTGCTTGGGATTACTATTAAGATGGTTGGAAAGTTGGTTGAGGCTTATCAGTAATTTATTAAGATTTACATACAAAGAATCTTCGGTCATTAGTTTGCCCATTGTATTATCACCTTTTTTAAATCTTGCGAGTGTCTCATTAATATGACCGAGTGTTTGTTGAGTTTTCATCAACGTCTGATTCAGGCGAATGTGTTTGAGTGAATCCGAAAGCGTCTTGAAGTTGGATAGTATCGGCTTCAGGTCATCCATCATCGCACCTATTTTCTCGGCATCGTTCTTAAAGCTTGCAGAGAGTCCTTCAATATTGTTATTGGTGGTTATAAGGGTTCTGTTGATCAGGTCGGGAGTAGTTTGCAGTTTGGTCAGGATCAAGTCGAGTTTTTCAAAATTCTTACTAAAACTCTCGATCGTGGTATTAAACTTCCTTAAAGTGGTTTGCAAATCGGTTGCCACAGGCGTTGCTGTTTCTGAGAGTACGTCAAACATTCCTTTGGCTACTTCGGTCTTTAGGGTGTCGCCGGGATTAAGTTTCTTATCAGAGTGACCTATTTTTATCAAAACCGATTTCCCTCCAAGCAATTCGCTATTGAGGATTGCCTTCGTTGAATCTGTAAGAACAATATCAGCATCAATTTCCATTTCGATAAGAACATGGTTGTTGTGCTTCTGCAAAATTTTAATATGACTTACCCTACCTACGGCATAACCATTGACTAGTACCGGATTGGAAACAGCCAACTGATCTATGTTATCATAAACGGCATAGTAAATTTTCTTCCGCTCAAAAAAATCTATGCCTTTCAAAAAATTGAAGCCAAAATAAAGAAGCGCCAAGGTGATGGCACTGAACAACCCAACTTTCAATTCTTTGTTTTTCACTGAGTTAATTTATTGATTCCATTTCAGTCTTATATTCTTTAAAAGCCCGGAAAATGCCGGCTGCTACCAAGTCCTGCCCCTGATCGCTGGCAAGAAAGTTTTCTTCTTTAGCATTTGATAAAAAGCCCGTTTCTATCAAAACACTAGGCATTGCCGTACGCCAAAGTACCCAAAAACCGGCTTGTTTTACACCCCGGCTGTAACGCCCCACTTTGCCTTTGAATTGCTCTTCGATTTTCTGTGCAAAACGCAAGCTACTTTCCTGGTATGCACTTTGACTCAAGGTAAACAAGATGTATGACTCGGGGCTGCTCGGATCAAATCCTTCATAGCGTTCCTTATAGTTTTCGTCCATGAGAATCACCGAGTTCTCACGCTTTGCCACCTCAAAATTCCCCTTGTCTTTATGTAAACCCATTACAAAAGTTTCGGTGCCATAAGCAGGAGCACCCGGCAGAGAATTGGCGTGAATACAAATGAACAAATCGGCCTTGTTCTTGTTGGCCATTTCAGCCCGGTCTTCCAGCGTCATATAGCGATCGTCTTTGCGGGTATAAATCACCTTTACACCGGGCATATTCTTTTCAATATATGCTCCGAATTTCAATGAAATTTTTAGGGCAATGTCTTTTTCCTTCGTGTTTTTGCCAGCTGTACCCGGGTCGCGACCCCCGTGACCAGGGTCTATAACTACGGTAGAAACCTTCGTTCCTGAATAATAAAAGGACGCGGAAGAGTTTAGCAAGGTTATTGCTATCAGAAGAACCTTTATCCCGATATTCCTTAAGAAGGTAGCGATGTGTGGCAGATTTGAAATAACTTTACGTAAAGTTGTGAATTTTTCACAACATGCTAAATATCCGTTAACCTTGACCATCGGCAAAGGCATTAGGACGCATTCCGTCATTCTATCGATTGCAGTTTTTGCTCTTTTTCAACTCCCCGTTCTCGCTCAAGTCGAAAAGCCCGTGAAAACGCCGGGAATATTGCCGATAAAAAAAGATAGTCTCTCGCCAAGAGCAAAAGGTCTAGCAGCTGATACTTCTAAAATCAAAAAAGACTCTGTAAAAACGAAGCCAAAAGGTGACATTGAAAGTACCATTATCTATTCAGCTGAAGACTCGATCATTTCAGAGCTCGGAAAGAAAATTGTGCGTCTTTATGGAAACGCTAAAGTCACTTACGGTCAAATCAAACTTGATGCAGAAGAAATTGTCATCGATTATGAAACCTCAACTATTACAGCCAGCGGAAAAAATGATTCTTTAGGCCGAATGTTTGGATTCCCAATTTTCAAAGACGGACAAAGCGAATATGAAACCAAGGGGATGGTTTATAATTTCAAAAATAAGAAAGCAAAAATTACCCAAGTGGTAACCAAGCAAAGTGACGGGTTCATGCACGGTGAAACTGTTTTTAAAAATGATAAAAACGAACTCTTCACGATTGGCAATGCTTATACTACCTGCGACCTGGCCGATCCTCACTACCGGATAATCTCCCGGAAAGCAAAAGCTATCCCCGGCGATAAAGTTATTTCCGGGCCCTTTTATATGGAATTCAACCATGTGCCAACTCCGCTCGGGTTTGCATTCGGCATGTTTCCTTCACAGCGCAAGAGTTCATCTGGAATCATCGTTCCGGCCTACGGTGAGGAACAAGTGCGTGGTTTCTTCTTGAGAAGAGGCGGTTACTATTTCGATATTAATGATTATGTCAAACTTAGTCTCACTGGTGATCTTTACTCCAAAGGGTCTTCTGGGATTTACTTGAATACCACCTATCTCAGCAGGTACAAATATTCGGGAAATGTGAGCTTCTCTTTTAATAGTAATAATGAAGGTACACAAATTGAAAAACCCAATATTCTTAAAGATTTTAGCCTTACCTGGAGCCATGCTCCCAAGACAAAAGGAACAGCCCGCTTTTCGGCATCGGTGAATGCCGCTACAAGTACCAACAGCACCAATAACTATTTGGGAGTGGCACAGGCCAATACAACCTCAGTTCAAAGCAGTAATACGCAGCAAAAAGCAAGTTCAAATGTATCGTTTTCCAAAACTTTTGCCGGTACTCCATTCGCACTTGCTATCAACTTACGCCACAACCAGGATTTCAAATCACGAAGAATAGATTTATCACTGCCTGATCTCAGTTTTAATGTTAACAATATTTATCCCTTGAAATCCTCCAAGGCACGTATTCTGCAAAACCTCCAGTTTAAGTACACTATGAATGCTGTCAATCAGATAAATAATGATCTGGGCCAAATTGCACATAATACAGACGGCACTCTGAGAGATAGTATTGGTGCATTCAACGGTAAAAATCTTCCCCTTTATTTCAAGAATGCCAGCAAAGGTGTACGCCATGTAATTCCTATAAGTACCTCGTTTAAAATGTTCAAGTTCTACACGTTTACTGCCAGTGCAACGTATAACGAGCTCTGGTATTTTGATAAACTGGTTTGGGGTTCAGATGCGACACAAAATCTGACCCTGGGTACACAAGCCGTAAAAAAAGACACGGCACATCAGTTCAATCGCGAATCATTTTATAACCTTTCGATTAGCGCAACGACCCGTATCTATGGTATGTATCTTGCGAAAAGTAAAACCAGTAAAATCCGAGCCGTCCGTCATTTGGTAACACCGAATATCGGTTTCTCCTACAACCCTGATTTTTCTGATGCAAAATATGGTTACTACCAGCACATCGGATTAACAGATGCCAATGGTAGGCCTTATGTCCTTGCTAAATCTATTCATGAAGGATACGTATATGGTTCATCTCCAACCGGGAAAAATGAATCAATGACTTTTGGCATTGGCAATACCCTGGAGATGAAGGTAAGGGGAGCAAAGGATACTGTGGATAGAAAAGTATCACTTCTTAATAATTTGGCGATCAATTCCAGCTATAATTTTCTGGCTGATTCATTCAAACTGGCTCCGATAAGTCTGAGTGCCAATTCTAACATCTTAAATAATAAAATTAACGTGAACGCCAGCGGTACATTAGATCCTTATCAATATTGGAATGTGCGAAACGGAATAGGAGCCAACGATCAACCTGTATATACCGTGTTGAGGGTAAGCCGCTATGCATGGAATGCTGGAAACATAGGTCGAATTACTTCAGCTTCTTTTGCTTTTAGTACAAACCTTAGTCCGAAGGGACAGAAAAAAGATGCCGACACACGCGATAAAATAGCCAAATCGAATGCCACGCAAGCCGACAAAGATTATCTGTTAAAACACCCCGAAACCTATATCGATTTTAATATTCCATGGAATTTGAGACTGAGTTATAATTTATCGTACGCAAGGCCAGTAGTGGGAGCCGCTACAATAACACAGGCAGCTACCTTTTCAGGAGATGTAAGTCTGAGTACAAAATGGAAAGTCACTTACAATGCAGGTTACGATTTTAAGGCAGGGCAATTCACACAAACCAATCTGGGGCTCAATCGCGACTTGCACTGCTGGCAGATGTCGCTCAACTGGGTACCGTTTGGTAAATTTCAATCTTACACCTTTAGTATCGGTATCAAATCGGCCCTCCTTAAAGACCTGAAGCTCAACCGAACACGGAGTTTCATCGATTCGCAGCAAGGATTTTAATACTTATTTCATCCAGCCTTCAATTTCTTGAAGCGTGGGGTTTTGTACGGCATCCAATTTCAACTTCTTGCGCATGCCGGGAATGTCATTGAAAAGCTTGGAAGGTTTGATCTCCTTTAGTTGCGCTGCAGACCGAATTCCTAATTTTTCAATAATAGGGAATAGCTCTGCCCGAATACCCAAAGACTCAAATTCCTTTTGAGTATCCACCTCCGCTTTCTTCTCCGGCTTCATTTGAGGAAAAAAGATAACATCCTGAATTGATGGGGAATTGGTCATGATCATACTCAATCGGTCAATGCCGATGCCAAGCCCTGCCGTTGGCGGCATACCATACTCCAGTGCCCTCAAAAAGTCTTCATCCAATGTCATCGCTTCTTCATCTCCGCGCTTGCCTAGCTCCAATTGTTCTTCAAATCGCTGTCGCTGATCAATAGGATCGTTTAATTCAGAAAATGAATTGCAAATTTCTTTGCGGTTGCAGATCGCTTCAAAACGTTCGACCAATCCTGGCTTGCTACGATGTTTCTTTGCCAGCGGAGACATTTCCAACGGGTAATCCGTGATATATGTCGGCTGGATTAAGTTCGGTTCGCACTTTTCGCCGAAAATCTGATCGATAAGCTTCCCTTTGCCCATCGTGGCATCCATTGGCACATGCAGTTGCTTGCAAGTGTCGCGCAGTTGGGTTTCGTCCATCGTAGAAATATCAATTCCTGTAAAGTGTTGAATTGCTTCATACATGGTGAATCTCTTCCACGGACGTTTGAAGTCAATGATATTCTCCCCTACTTTAACTTGAGTCGTTCCATGCAAATCGATGGCTACTTTTTCAATCATCGCCTCCACCAAGTCCATCATCCACTGATAATCTTTATAGGCCACATACAATTCCACTTGCGTGAATTCGGGGTTGTGAAACCGTGACATTCCTTCATTACGAAAATCTTTACTAAACTCATACACACCGTTGAATCCCCCTACAATCAATCGTTTTAAATATAACTCGTTTGCTATGCGCAAGTACAGCGTCATGTCGAGGGTATTGTGATGGGTTTTAAACGGTTTTGCGGCTGCACCTCCGTAAAGTGGTTGCAAAATCGGAGTTTCAACTTCCAGATACCCTTGTTTATTTAGATACTCTCGCATGGAGTTTACCAATCTGGTACGCTTGATAAAAGCTTCCCGTACATGCGGATTTACCACCAAGTCTACATACCTCATCCGATAACGCTGCTCGGGATCAGTAAAAGCATCATGCAAATGAATGTTGCCTTGCTCGTCTTTGGTTTCTTTTACAATAGGTAGCGGTCTCAGCGATTTTGATAACAGCGTGAAGCTTTTGGCATGAATAGATTTTTCACCCGTTTGAGTAGTAAATGCAAATCCTTTTATGCCAATGATGTCGCCGATATCAAGGAGCTTCTTAAAAACTGTATTATACAATGTTTTGTCATCACTGGCACAGAGATCATCCCTGCGAAAATAAACCTGTACGCGGCCGGTTTCGTCCTGCAGTTCGGCAAAAGATGCATTGCCCATCACCCGGCGTGACATAATCCTACCGGCTATAGATAAATCCTTTCCTTCAAGGGAAGAATAGTTCTTATCAAAATCTTCTGCCGTTACATTTACTTCAAACAATTCCGCCGGGTAGGGATTGATTCCAAGCTTGTTTAGCTCTTCAAGGCTTTGTCTGCGTATAAGTTCTTGTTCCGTTAAAACCATTAGTTAGAAATATTTATAAGGTCAAAAATACGAATCACTTCCCATTCCTTCTTCGCTCTAGTTCCTTGCGGATAAGGGTGAGCTCACGGCTACTTTGCCCTGCCACCGATGTGTTTTCAGAAGCGCGCCTCAATAAATAAGGCATTACCGATTCCACCGGGCCGTAGGGCACATATTTAGCCACGTTGTAACCCTTCTTGGCAAGATTAAATGAAATATTATCGCTCATTCCCATCAGTTGTGCAAACCAAACCGATCCGTCAGCGGGCCAAATTCCCTTCATGTCCATTAGCCAGGCTAGGTACTGGTTGCTGTACTCATTGTGCGAGCCACATACAAGTGCGATATGTGGCTTATTATCAACACAAAAGTCAATCGCTCTATTAAAGGCATCATCGGTGTCGTCTTTGAACATATAAATTGGATTCGGATAACCAAGCTTGGCTGCGCGAGCGGCTTCCTTTTCCATGTAAGCACCACGTACCAGTTTTGCACCAAAAAAATACTTTTTGTCAATGGCAACTTCAAAGGCCCTTTCAAGATTACCAAACATATCTCTTCTATACATTTGAAAAGTATTGTAGACAATCGCCTTGGAGCCGTTGTATTTGCTCATCATTTCATAAGCAAGTTCATCAATCGGATTTTGTATCCAGCTATCTTCGGCATCAATCAATACAGGCACTCTGCATACAGATGCTTTTTTACAAATACTATCCACACGTTGCTGCACACGTGCCCAAGCCTTGGTCTCCTCGTCAGATAATTTTGCTTTAGCCTGAATTTTCTCAAGAAGGTTGAAGGGGGCCAATCCTGTTACTTTAAAAACACTAAATGGAATAGCCGGATTATCTTTTGCTTTCTCGATGGTGCTGATGATTTCCGCTGTGGTCTTTTCAAATCCTGCCTCATTTTTTTCACCCTCAACGGAATAATCCAAAATGGTACCGATGCCGAAACTGGCAAGGGTTTGTATAGTACTATCACTCTGATCAATGGTTTCGCCACCACAAAAATGCTTAAAGACAGTCGCCTTGATCAACCCCTTAACTGGCAGTCTTAACCAAAGGCTCATTTTGGCTAATCCTCTAGCAATAGCCGAAATGACCGGATTATTGACCAGCGAGAAAATAAGGTTAGCCTTCTTTAGTTCACTGTCACTTTTATATGAAAAGGCGACAGCAGTATCGTCAAAATGTACAACGTGTTTAATTGGCATGCGGAAAATTTGGTGCAAATATAGAAGTCTCCGGCTTTTCAATTCCTATAAATAATTTGCCTTACTTTGCTTATACTCAAATCTCAAGAATGCAGACAGGGTCAGTTTTATTTATAAATAAACCGGGCGATTTTCAGGAATTAATAAAGGTGAAAACATATTCCCAAATCGGTGTCCTGGTAGATACTCACACGCGAATTCATTGTTACCCTGCCATCAAAGACTACCTGCCGGCACATCAAATCATTGAAATACAACCGGGCGAAGAACACAAGAATCTAAATTGCTGCAAACTGATATGGCAACAACTCACAGATCTGAATTTCGATCGTCACTCATTATTGTTAATCGTGGGTGGCGGTGTGCTTGGCGACATGGGCGGGTTTTGTGCAGCTACCTATAAACGAGGAATCGATTTTATCCTTATCCCCACTACTTTATTGGCACAGGTCGATGCCAGCACGGGCGGTAAGCTGGGAATCGATTTTGATCATTATAAGAATCAAATAGGAGTTTTCTGTGAGCCCCAAGTAACTCTGGTCAACACCATTTTTCTAAAAACCTTGCCGGAACGGGAATTACGCAGCGGTTTTGCTGAAGTGATCAAGCATTGTCTGATCTCTGATGAAGCCATGTGGCAGGTCGTAAGGAAGAAAAATCTGCATGAACAGGATTGGGAAGTACTTGCCCGGCACTCGGTTCAGTTTAAAAAATCTGTTACAGACAAAGACCCTAAAGAAAAAGGCCTTCGCAAAATCCTCAACTTTGGGCACACTATCGGCCATGCTCTGGAAAGTTACTTTCTGGCCGATGGGAACCGTATTTTTCATGGGGAGGCCATAGCCATGGGAATGGTAATGGAGTCCTTTATTGCTGGCGAACAAGGATTGATTAGCTCTAAAGAACTTGAAGAAATCACGACTTACTTATTGCAGATCTTTGAAAAGCAGGAAATGCCATGGGGTGACTCAACGGTAATGCAACTGATGGCCCAGGATAAAAAAAATAAAGGAAATGAAATCTTGATGGCGATGCCGGAAGGGATTGGAAAGGCGAAGTGGGATGTAGTGGTCAGTAAAGAGGAGCTGGAAAAATCATTTGATTTTTACCGTTCGCTCTAAACATAGTGTACATCCGGATCTTCGACATCCGTGTCTTTGGCAAATGCTTTCTTAAAGTCGTTTGCTCTCTTAGCCACGAAATCTTTCGTCTTTTTCTTGCGGTCACCCGTGAGTAACCATGCGGCAAGCAGTGCGCCACCGGCCACCCCCAACCCAATTGCTATTTTTCTTGTTGTGCTCATATCATCTTCAACCAGATTTTGAAATAAATTGTTTCAATTCGTAAAAAAAAAGATTTGATAAAACTACTTTTCAGTCTCTATAACGACCACCATTTTGAATTCGTCTATCCTGTTAAAAAGTAACCCGAAATTTGCCGGCACAGTCGGTCAGCTTCCATCATCAAAAAGCTGTAGTAACCGCGCTTTGATCTTAAACGCACTGGCTGGCAACCGATCAACCGTTAGTAATCTTTCCGTTGCTCGTGATACACAATTGATGCAACGACTTGTGAGCAGCACCGATCAGGTCATTGATGTAATGGATGCCGGCACAACCATGCGTTTCCTTACAGCCTACTTTGCACTTACCAATCAAAAGAAGATTCTTACCGGCACAGACCGAATGAAACAACGGCCCGTCCGATTACTTGTAGATGCCCTTCGGCAGATCGGTGCTGAGATTGCCTACAAAGGCGAAGAAGGGTTTCCTCCAACTGAAACGCTGGGTTTTCAATCGCAAAAAGCCGATTCTATTGAAATGCCCGGTAATGTCAGCAGCCAATATATCTCGGCTTTGATGATGATGGCGCCTACACTGCCCAAAGGGTTGACCATTCAGTTAAAGGGCGAAATCGGAAGCGCACCTTATATCGCCATGACGGCATCGTTGATGAAATTATTTGGTGGGAAAGTCGATTTTGGTAATGGAAAAGTAAAAATTAGTGCGGGGAACTATCAACCTGCAAGCATTACCGTTGAGTCTGACTGGTCGGCAGCCAGTTATTGGTTTGCGTTTACAGCCCTTGCCCAAGAAGCAAAAATTACGCTGCCCAATGTTTCTGACAAGTCTTTGCAAGGTGACCGGGTAGCTACTGAAATAATGGAAAAGTTGGGTGTAAGATCAGTTTTTAAAAATGATTCATTAGAGCTGACCAAGACGGATTCGGCGAATCATGTGACTTGGGACTTCAAAGATTGCCCCGATCTGGCCCAGACTGTACTTCCGGTTTGTGCAGCTAAAGGTATTACAGGGGAATTTACCGGTCTGGAAAGTCTTCGTATTAAAGAAACCGACAGGATTGCAGCACTTCAAAATGAATTAAAGAAAATCGGATCTGAGCTTAGCGAGCCTGCGCCTGGAAACTGGAAACTTGTCCCGGGGCATATTATAACGTTAACAGTCCCCATTGAAACCTATCATGATCATCGGATGGCAATGGGGTTTGCGCCCTGGGCAACACTTACCGATGTGGTAATTAAATCACCAGAAGTTGTAAATAAATCCTACCCCGGTTTTTGGGAGGATGTGAAGTCGCTCGGGTTTCAAATTACAGAGCAAGCGAATTGAAATAATCAGGAGCATGCAATAGGCGGCTTCCATACCAGGAGAACATTTCGCCATCCACAAGCAGGATTTTTGATTTAGGTAATACCTGCTGAAGTTCATCTATATGTTTTTCCTTAAAAGGAAAGGGCTCAGATGAAAGAAGGATAACCTCGGGAGAAAGTTTGATTATGCTCTCTAAGGTCAGTTCGGGATATCTCCCCTGGTCTATACAATTCACTAATCCGATTTTTGAAATCATTGAGTCAATGAAAGTGTCTTTTCCGGCTGCCATCCACGGCTTTTTCCAAATAATATAAAGAGTTTGTAGTGGTTCAAATCGCTTTACATTCTCAAACCTATTATTGATGTCTTCCATTAAGGAATTTGCTTTTGCCCGGGCGTCAATCAGATTGCCTATCCCGCTAATCATTTGCATTGCACTTTCCCAATTGGTGATGTCGCTCATCCACACAGGATATTTTGAAGATAATTGCCTGATTCCCTCAATCTCGTTTTCTTCTTTATTGCCAATAATCAGGTCAGGCCGGAGTTCATCAATCACATCTAAATGAAATATTTTAGTACCTCCCACTTTCGGTTTGGCCTTGTACCAACTATCGGGGTGGACACAAAATTTTGTAACGCCAACAACGCGGTCAGAAACTCCCAAATCATAAAGCAATTCGGTTTGAGACGGAACTAGCGAGACGATTCGCTGCGGAGGAAAGTTGAATTCTATTGTACGGCCCAGCTGATCAAAGCACTGCTTTACTTTCATTGCCCGAAAGTACAGTGGCATGCGCTGAAAACGCAAAATTGGGTAAGCTAATTTTGAACTGCGTGCCAATACCTAACTGAGATTCCACTTGAATTGAACCCTTCAGTCGTTCAATAGTGTCTTTAACGATATGAAGACCCAGGCCAGTACCGGGCGCCTCAGTATTAGCGCGGAAAAAGATATCAAAAATACGGCCGATGCTTTCCTTAGCAATTCCAATTCCGTTATCGGAAATCATTAGCTCCAGGTTTTCTTCTGTTACTTTTGCAAGAATCTGTATCCGGGAGCTTACTTTTTTCAAATCCGAATACTTAACGGCATTGGAAAGTATGTTCCCAATGACTGTTTTTACACGTAGTGGATCGGAGAAAAGATCCGCTTCCTTAATGCAATCCAATTCAAAGCGAATGCCCGAAGCGTTAGGATAGTTCTTTAACGAATCGATTTCCGCCTCCAACATTGCGCGCAGGTCAATCTTCTCATTTGATACCGCCATTTTGCCCACACGATAGAGATGGTTAACCTCTTCGATCAGGGATTCAAGCTTATCAAGTGTGTCGCGGACCATCTGAAAATACTTAGTCCGGTCTGCTCCGTTTGCGTGCTCCAAAAGATTCATCAGGCCCATAGCCGAATGGATCGGGGCACGGAGATCGTGTGTGGTCTTGAAGATAAATTGATCGAGATGCTCTTTTTCCCTTTCGAGCTCAAGGTTTTCCCGTTTGCGGGAAGTAATATCATGAAGCATGATCACGAGGCCGCGAATCTCATGGTGAGCAACACGGTTAGCCACCGAAACGTCAAAATAAACGTCTTCGCCTACAGCTGATTTTAAATGAATTTCAGCATACTTTGATTTACCTGCCTGCTCAAGGCAATTTCTCCATTGGTCGCGCTTTTCTGCCGGAGCGAACTCGAAAACATTTTTGCCGGCAACGGCTACTGGTTTTAAACCCAATATGGATTCTACGGCCGAAGACGAATACCGGATGTTGTATTGCTCGTCGGTAACCAGAACAATAGCCCTGGAATCTTCAAAAAGTTCCTGTAAAAAATTCTCTGACTTTATCATTTGTCAACACATTAAAATTCAAACCCACTTCACTTAGATAAAATCAGACGATACCGAAGAATTTACACTGTTTAGTTTATATCAAAATAGCCATACTGCTGAGCTGACCGGCAACCTTAAGAGAGGCCCCGTTCATGGAAGCCTGGTTGATCTCAAACTTAAGTTTGTCGTCAATCACTTTTAAGTTGATACAGCTTCCTTTTTTGCCAAGGTTGAAGCTATCCGTAATAGTAAGAACAGGTTTGCCAGACACTGCATTTTTCACATTTTCAAACTCTTTGCTTT
>JABDGP010000022.1 GCA_013285945.1 Bacteroidota bacterium
CGGCAGAAAAGATACAGGTTCTCTACAACAAAAAATCGTACGATGCCGAATTGATCGGTACTGACCCCTCCACAGACTTGGCCGTGCTGAGAATAAAAGAAACTAATCTGCCTGCGATTACTTTAGGAAACTCAAAAACTCTGGCTGTTGGCGAATGGGTAGTTGCAGTCGGTAATCCTTTTTCACTTTCATCAACGGTCACTGCGGGAATTGTAAGTGCCAAAGGCCGGAGAATTAATATTGTTGAAGACAAATTCCCAATCGAATCATTCATCCAAACCGATGCAGCTATCAATCCGGGCAATAGCGGTGGTGCCTTGGTAAATAAAAATGGCGACCTTGTTGGTATCAATACTGCTATTTTATCACGTACGGGATCCTATACCGGATATGCGTTTGCGGTGCCAGTAGACATTGCTAAAAAAGTAGTCGAAGATTTGGTAAAGTATGGCGCTCCGCAAAAAGCGATTTTCGGTGGCAATGTGATAGAGTATGATTTCCAGAATGCCAAAAAGTATGACCTTGATGTAAACGTCAAAGAATTTAAAGGCGTATTGCTTGGCAGTACTGAACGCGATGGAGCCGCAGCAAAAGCTGGCTTACAAGAAGGTGATATCATCACAAAATTCAATACCATAGAAATTAATAACGAAAGCGCTTTTGAAGAAGAATTAAGCTATCGTTATCCCGGAGATAAAGTTGCGATCACTTATGTACGCGATGGCAAGACGTCTTCAACTACAGTTACATTGCTGAATAAAAAAGGAGATACTGGCTTTGTAAGACGAAAAATAATCAGCGATGTGAGTACCGGAGCCAATTTGGAAGAAGTTGACTATGGGGTTAAAATATTCAGACTTCGCGACGGGCTTTTCAAAAGAATAGGCTTGCCTGAAAATTATACGATCACACATATCAACCGCCAGCACGTAAAAGACCCACAAGATGTAATCGATTTCTTTAGTAAATACAAAGGCAGGGTTATGCTGTACGGATTTACGAGTTCGAGGCAGGAATTACCACTCTCCTTCGTACTTCAGTGATGACGCCTCAGCGCTTAAGGCATGTGCATGTCGCTTAATGGTAAATGACTTCTGGATTAAGGCGAGCTAACCAAAATTAGCACTTCAACTTGCTACTTCGATCTTCACTTTTGTGTTCTTAAGCTTTTCATTTTTGATCTTCGCCAGCGCCTGGTCGACTAAGCTTCGCTTCACTGATACGTACGATGAGAAATCAAGCGTTACAATTAACCCAATGTCATCGCTTTGCAATCCGCCTTTTTTGGTGAGCAACCCTACAATGTCGCCTTTGCTGATCTTATCCTTTTTACCTGCACTGATGTATAAGCAAGAATATGTGGGAGGAATTGGTCGCTTCAATTTCTTGTCAACAAAAATTTCTTCCACTGATTTGTCGATGTAGCCAGGCAACGTTTCATCATTGGCCAAAACGAGATACGCTTGTCCTTCGGATTGCATTCGAGCCGTTCGCCCATTGCGATGAATAAAAGCTTCCTGCTGTGGTGGCAATTGATAGTGCACCACATGTTTGATTTCAGGAATATCCAATCCGCGCGAAGCCAAATCGGTAGCAATTAGAATATTGTGCGCACCGCCCCTGAATTTTATAAGGTTTTTTTCACGATCAATCTGCTCCATTGCTCCATGTAAAATACCGTGTTCAATTTTATGTTGAGCGAGTAGCGCACTGATACGCTCAACCGCCTCTCGATGATTACAGAATACGAGGCATACTTCCTGATTAAATCCTGCCACGAGTCGCATAAGTGTTTCCACTTTTTCTATGCTTGAAGTATGAATCAACTTCAATTTCAGCTTAGAATCGGCTTCATCTTTCAGATAGTTAATGGTCTCTGGTTTTGTAAATGGCAAGAAGTCAGGCCACACCTCCAACCGTGTTGCCGAAGTAAGTAGGTGTTGTTGTTTTCCCGTAAGGGCTTTGAAGATAACGATCAGTTGCTCATGAAATCCCATTTGCAACGATTTGTCAAATTCGTCCAGCACTACCATTTTCACCGTGCGACTATCAAACGACTTTCTAAAAATATGATCAGCCAGTCGACCTGGTGTTCCAATAATCACCGCAGGAGCATCACTCAAACTATTCTGCTCAATCTTTACTGAATGCCCACCATAACAGCAACTCACTTTGTAAGAAGTCTTCATCAATCTGAAAACTTGCTCGATCTGTAATGCCAGTTCACGCGAAGGAACCACAATCAGTGCCTGCACTCCTACCGCATCAGGGCGGAGTTTATCCACCATAGGTACTAAAAACGCAAGAGTCTTTCCTGAACCTGTGGGAGCCAGCAGCATCAGATTATTTGCTGCGGCAGCCTTTTCAATAGTTGTGACCTGCATTTCGTTGAAAGCAGGAATGGAAAGATTTTTTAAAAACCCTTCGTGAGCAACGTTTAGGTTTTTTTGCATGCGGCAAAGGTAACATTACGCTGAACGCTTTCAGTTACCAATTAATTTTAATGATTAGAGAAGGGCCAAATAACTGACCCTTTTTGATTTAATGATGGAGCTTGGTCCTCTTGGCGGCTTTATGGTGCGGCAATTCTATAGGAGAATTTTTTTTACCCTCTTTCTCTCTGTTTTTTTGTTCTAACCTTACATTGTACCTGATCACTTGCCAGTACTCAGCTCCATAGCCTACAAAAATTTCTGAGCCAGCCGGTATAGCTTTTACTGATTCGATATAACACCTTTTTTTCTCGGTAACATATTCGCAGTTGTTCTTCACTTCCGGGAGACGGGTGATTCCCTTGGCGTCATTTGCATACTGAGCAATAGATTTATCTGTCTTCCAGGCGTCTAAACAATACTTGCTATTGAAATAAAAGACATAACCGTTGCGGTCATCGGCCATTTTCTCCACTTCCTTCCACGTTACAACCTCTCCTTTGTATTCAATTATACGGGTTCCTTTAGGTATAAGAACTTTCGTAAACAGTCCTTTACCGGCTCCCGGCAAAGTTGATTTTTTAACAAATAAATTTTTCTCAAGTAAAGCCATGATCGTTTTTTGAAGACAAAAGAAAAGCATCCTGGCGAAACCGGGATGCTTCGAATATCGGGAAAAGTAAAACTACACTTTGATTTCTACATCAACTCCACTGGGAAGCTCAAGTTTCATCAGGGCATCCACTGTCTTAGGGCTGCTTGAGTAGATATCTACCAGACGCTTGTATGTGCACAATTGAAATTGCTCACGAGATTTTTTGTTAACGTGTGGGGAACGTAACACTGTAAATTTTTCTTTTTCGGTAGGCAACGGAATCGGTCCGCTTACCACAGCACCTGTAGCTTTTACAGCCCGTACAATTTTCTCAGAAGACTTGTCTACGAGATTGTGATCGTACGATTTAAGTTTAATCCTGATTTTTTGGTTCATCTTTTTTTGATTTTACTCCCCGCCTGGGAATGTTCAAATAATTTATTTCAAATCTATTTTGCTACTGCAGCACCTTTTACTTCTTCTATTACTTTTTCGGCCAAGTTACGAGGAACCGGTGAATAATGAGAGAACGTGAGTGATGCCGATGCACGTCCGGAAGTAATAGTACGTAAGTCAGTTACGTAACCAAACAATTCCGAAAGAGGAACATCAGCCTTAATTACCTGCGCTCCGCCACGTGTATCCATTCCTTTCATCACACCGCGTCTTCGGTTAAGATCTCCGGTCACTGAACCTGTGTATTCATCAGGTGAAATCACTTCCACGCCCATGATTGGCTCAAGCAATTGAGGGCCACATTTTCTGGCTGCTTCTTTAAATCCAATACGAGCTGCCAATTCAAATGATAATGAGTCAGAGTCAACATCATGATATGAACCATGGAACAAGCGCACTTTCATTGAGTCGATCGGGTAGCCGGCCAACGGACCATTTACCATTGATTGCTCAAATCCTTTCTGCACTGCAGGAATAAATTCGCGAGGGATAACACCACCTACGATGTCATTCTCAAACTCCAATCCTGGCTTGTCTTCAGGTCCCAATTCGCGAGGCCCGATTTCAAATACGATATCAGCAAATTTACCACGACCACCGGTCTGCTTCTTGTAAACTTCTTTATGCTCAATAGACTTGGTAAGTGCTTCTTTGTAAGCAACCTGAGGAGCGCCCTGGTTGATTTCCACTTTGAATTCGCGCTTTAAACGGTCGATGATAATTTCAAGGTGCAATTCACCCATTCCTCGAAGAATAACTTGACCAGTTTCGTGGTCGGTATTCACACGCAACGTAGGATCTTCTTCAACCAATTTTGAGATAGCCATACCCAGCTTATCTGCATCGGCTTGCTTCTTAGGTTCAATAGCGTATCCAATAACAGGCTCAGGGAATACCATTGATTCCAATATCACTTTGCGTTTTTCATCACAAAGTGTATCACCGGTCTTGATATCTTTAAATCCAACAACGGCTCCGATATCACCTACCGGAAGTCTGTCAATTTGGTTTTGCTTGTTAGCATGCATTTGAAACACACGCGAAATTCTTTCTTTCGATTCAGTACGCGTGTTATAAACGTAAGAACCCGATTCCAACACGCCTGAATAAGCGCGGATAAAGCACAAACGCCCTACGAATGGATCGGTTGCAATTTTGAAAGCCAGCGCTACAAAAGGCTCGTTCTCATCTGGCTTAATGGTAACAGGCAAATCAGTATCAGGATCAGTTCCAATGATTACATCTTTGTCCATCGGTGATGGCAACAATTCCATCACATAGTCCAGCATTGTCTGAACACCTTTGTTCTTGAATGAAGAACCGCAAACCATCGGCACAATCTTCATATCGATTGTCGCTTTACGGAGAGCAGTCAATATTTCAGCTTCAGTGATTGAATTCGGATCTTCAAAGAATTTCTCGATCAAGGTCTCATCATATTCGGCAACTGCCTCAAGAAGTTTCTCACGATATTCTTTAGCTTCTTCAACCATATCGGCAGGCACAGGTATAACTTCGTAAGTCATACCTTTATCGGTTTCATTCCAGATGATTCCGCGATTGTTAACCAAGTCAACAACACCTTTGAATTGATCTTCTGCACCGATAGGTAATTGAAGCGCTACCGCTTTGCTACCTAGTTTTTCTTTTACTTGTTTGCAAACACCAAGGAAATCAGCGCCTGAGCGGTCCATTTTATTTACGAAACCGATACGGGCTACTTTATAATTATCAGCTAAACGCCAGTTGGTTTCCGACTGTGGCTCAACACCATCTACTGCGCTAAACAAAAACACGAGACCATCCAATACACGAAGAGACCGGTTCACTTCAACCGTAAAATCTACGTGGCCAGGGGTATCGATAATGTTTACGTGGTAGTCGTTCTTTCTATATTTCCAATAAACTGTAGTGGCAGCGGAAGTGATTGTAATACCACGCTCCTGCTCCTGCGCCATCCAGTCCATCGTGGCTGCACCATCGTGCACTTCCCCGATTTTGTGGTTCACCCCTGCATAATAAAGGATGCGTTCGGTGGTAGTTGTTTTACCTGCATCGATGTGAGCAGCAATACCAATGTTTCTGGTGTATCTTAAGTCCCTTGCCATGTACTATTAGAATCTGAAATGAGAGAATGCTTTGTTCGCCTCGGCCATGCGGTGTGTATCATCTTTTTTCTTGATAGCTGCACCTTCACCCTTGGATGCTGCCAAAATCTCAGCCGCCAATTTATCCATCATGGTTTTTTCACCACGCGCACGTGAATAGTCGATCAACCATTTGATGCTCAGGTTAACCTTACGTTCGGGCCTGATTTCTACTGGCACTTGAAAAGTAGCTCCACCTACACGGCGGCTTTTCACTTCCACGCCAGGCATTACATTATTCATGGCGCGTTTCCATACCTCCAATCCAGGCTCACCACCTGCCTTTTTTTCTACTTGCTCGATGGCATCATAGAAGATAGTGTAGGCTGTACTTTTCTTGCCTTGTTCCATCATATAGTTCACAAACTTTGTTACCAAAGTATCATTGAACTTAGGGTCAGGAAGAAGATATCTCTTTTTAGGTTTTGCTTTTCTCATGATCAGTTCTCTTTATTTTTTTCCTTTGGCTGCTGGCGCGCCTTTAGCAGCTGCGGCCGCTGCACCAGCTTTTGGACGCTTTGCTCCATACTTAGATCTTGCCTGAAGCCTTCCGTTCACACCCGCGGTATCCAATGCACCCCGAATAATGTGGTAACGCACACCTGGTAAGTCCTTTACCCGGCCTCCACGAATAAGCACAATTGAGTGCTCTTGCAGGTTATGGCCTTCGCCAGGAATATAGGCGTTTACCTCTTTTCCATTGGTAAGGCGCACACGGGCTACTTTACGCATGGCTGAATTAGGCTTTTTTGGCGTGGTTGTGTACACACGAGTGCATACGCCCCTGCGCTGAGGGGATGAATCGAGGGCAGGGGATTTTGACTTGAATGTCAATTTGACCCGTCCTTTTCTTACAAGTTGCTGAATGGTAGGCATTTATAATTTATTTTAATACCCTTCAAAAATAAGGACTGCAAAGGTATTCAAATTAAGTAATCATGCAATAAGCAGGCGTAGGGATTTTTTGACAATCCGAAGGCACGAATTGGAATGTAATGTAAAAGTAGCCTTTCCAAAAAACATTGAGTCAATTAAAAGGTGCGGAAAAAGTGGCAACTTGCATAGGTCAATCACAACAAAAAGCGTTATGAAAACTCCATTTAAGACCTTAATTCTGTGTTCTGTATTGTTGGCGGCCTGTGGAAAATCCAGTCATCATGATCAGCCTGAAGAAGTCTCAACTGATAATCCTAATCAGGCTTTGTACGAGCAGGTAATGGAAGTGCATGATGAAGTAATGCCAAAAACGGATGAAATCTATAAACTGAAAAAGGGACTTCAGGATAAAATTGCCAGCACCCCCAATATTGTAGCCGATAAAAAAAAACAACTCGACCAAATTATAGCGGAACTTGATTCGGCCGATCATTCGATGATGGACTGGATGCACCACTTTAATCCACTGCCCGACTCTGCAAATCAGGAAACTGCCCGGGAATATCTTGAGAATGAAATGGAAAAAATCAAGAAGGTGCGCGAACTGATTAATGCTTCCATTCAAAAAGCAAAAGAAGAGGTAGAGAAAAAGTAAGCTTGAGCGTAACGTATGCTCAAAATCCTTTCGTCACAACAAATCAGGGAGCTTGATAAGTTCACCATCGAGAATGAGCCTGTTGCTGCCATCGACTTGATGGAACGCGCATGCCACTCATTTACCGAATGGTTCGTTCAACAAATCAGGCCTGACAAAAAAATTGGAATTGTCTGTGGCACCGGTAATAATGGTGGCGATGGGCTTGGCATAGCTCGGATGCTGAAGGAGCGCGGTTATTTAGTGAGAACCTGGATTGTACGAGGTGAGATGAGCGAAACAGAAAGTCTCAAAAAAAACCTTGGCAGATTACAAGGCAACAACATCTTAGAAATTTCTAAATCATCAGATCGGGGATTGTTTACCGAGTGCACTGTATTGATTGATGCCGTTTTAGGTTCGGGGCTTTCGCGGCCTGCCGAAGGAATCTATGCCCAAGTTATCTCGTGCATTAATCAAACGGAAGCGATCCGAATAGCCGTTGACACTCCGTCTGGCTTATTTGCCGACTCACCATCTTCAGGCGAAATCGTGCGAGCACATCATACAGTTTCATTTCAATTACCAAAACTTGCTTTTCTTTTTCCGGAAAATTCCATATGGGTTGGGCAATGGCACGTAGTGGATATTGGCTTGAGTTATGAATTTTTGAAAACAGCGCCTGTTCAAAATTTTTTCGCTCAGGAAATAGATATTAAACAAATCATCAGGCCGCGTGAAATTTTTTCGCACAAGGGAAATTATGGTCATGCATTGCTTATTGCAGGATCGTTTGGGAAAATGGGCGCTTGCATTTTAGCCGCTAAGGCTGCACTGCGATCGGGTTTGGGTTTACTGACAACACATGTACCTCGCTGTGGTTATACAATCATTCAGACCGCAGTGGCGGAAGCAATGGCTTTGGTGGATTTCAACGAAAATTATTTCTCGTCTCCTCCCGAAAACCTGAGTTATTCTTCCATAGGAATCGGCCCCGGCTTGGGGACTGACTCTGAAACAATAAAGGCTTTCGCTAAAACCATGAAGCAATTCAAAAAGCCCATGGTTATTGATGCAGATGGACTAAATATTCTATCATTAAACCCCGAGCTTCTTCAACTCATTCCCGAAAACAGCATTCTCACTCCTCATCCAAAAGAATTTGAACGACTGGCAGGAAGTTGGGCAAATGACTTTGAGAGGCTTGAACTTCTAAGGAATCTTTCAACAAAGCTTCGATCGGTTATCGTTTTGAAAGGTGCTTATACTTCAATCGCTTGTCCGGATGGAAATGTCTATTTCAACTCAACCGGAAACCCGGGCATGGCCAAGGGCGGCAGTGGCGATGTGCTTACCGGAATTCTTACCGCTCTGCTAGCGCAAGGGTATTCTTGCAAAGACGCTTCGTTGCTTGGAGTCTATCTTCATGGACTGGCTGGTGACTTGGCAGCAAATGAATTAGGAATGGATTCAATCACCGCAAACGATTTAGTTGACTGGATTCCGTATTCCTTCAAAAAGATACGGTCGGCCTAACGAGGGCTTCCCCAAAAAATTGCGGAAGAATTAAACTTTTGGCTTACTGTTTGCATCCAAATGGTAATTAATTGCGTAAACACTCATTAATAACCTAAATGAAAGCCACTTTACTCCTTATTATTGTCATGATTACCGGCCAAGCGTGCTTTGGTCAGATTCATGATGAAGGCTTTCGTCCGGGCGACCCGGCTAAAATAGCTCAGGTTTATCCTAACCCCGCTGTTGACTATCTCACAATAAAATTTGAATCACCGGTTGCCAAAACATCACGCCTGGCTTTTCATTCCATCATTGGTAGTTCAATAGAACTGGAAACAGAAGTATTGGATGAATATGAAATCCGCGTGAAAGTGAAAGACCTCCCTGTAGGATACTACGTTGTTGCAGTTCATGACCCGATGAACAATGCAAGAGGCATTTACAAATTCCTGAAAAGGTAGTTCAGCTATTCGTTTTCGAGTTGTGCCTGTATTGCTCTGACTAGTTCTGCAAATTTCTCGTGGGCATTGTTGCAAAGAATGATGACTGTTTTATCGGTTTCAATGTAGCGGACGATTTCTGTTTTGTAGCCGGGATTGTCACCTGTATGATAAACAACCTTGCCAAGTTTAGGATTGTTGCTCAGCATCCAGCCGAATCCATAGTTTGAAAGTTCTCCATTGCTGAGTTTTGCCGGTGCGTAAATTTCGTTCAAAGTCTCTTTGCTGATCAATTTGTTGGTGTAAAGTGCGCGATCCCATTTCAATAAATCGGAAGCTGAAGAACTGACACGCCCAGGGCCAACCCGCTTGCCAAGCCAAATAGTATAATTTGAAGAAGGGAAAGAATCTGCCCTTGTGAATTTCTTTTTCTCCGTCTCGTAAATGTATCCAAGTGCAAGGTTTTTAATTGAATCTTTTTGGGCTTTGGTTCGAATACCAGTGGCTGACATTTTTAATGGATGGAAAATCTGATCTCGGCAAAACTCAACAAACTCTTTTCCTGAAATTTTTTCGACAATGCTGCCCAGCAGGATATAACCTGTGTTGCTGTACTCGTATTTTTCCCCGGGTTTGAATAATGAAGAAGGGTGAAATTTTTTAAGACTGGCTATTACATCTCCGTTGCCAGCCACTTTGGATTTATCCCAGTGCTCGTCCATTAGCTTTTGGTAATCGGGTAGGCCCGAAGTATGATTGAGTAAATGGCGGATAGTAATTCCGTTGTATGGAAGGCCAGGCAGATACTTCTCGATTGGTTCATCATAATCCAGTTTCCCGTTTTCACGGAGCATCGCAATCATTGTGGCTGTAAATTGCTTTGACAACGAGGCCAGTTCAAAAACAGATGACGTATCCATTTTAAGGTTTGCTTCAACATTGGCAAACCCAAATGCTTTATAATAGACAGGCCTGCCTTTTTCTGCAACTAAAACGACACCGCTAAAATCAGGTGTAGCAGCAAATACAGAATCGATTCTTTCGGGTAGTGTTTTATTTTCCGGCCTTTGATCTTTTCGGCTGCAGCCAATTAGAAAAACAGCAGCTATCATACACTTTATTACTGCTTTCATTTACTTTTGATTTGACAACAAGTTAACAACTCCAAATCTTTTCCAATTGCAAGACGCCTCCATCATAGAACACTACTTTAATGCCCTTTCTGAAAAGCAACGCAATCAATTTGGACAATTGGGCGGCCTTTATCAAGAATGGAATGAAAAGATCAACGTGATCTCGCGCAAGGATATTGACAACATCTATACGAACCATGTGCTACACTCACTTGGCATTGCCAAAGTGATGTCATTCAATACAGGTGCGAAGGTGATGGATGTGGGAACTGGCGGAGGGTTTCCTGGAATTCCTTTGGCTATTCTATTCCCGGAAACGGAATTTCACTTAGTAGACTCTATTGGCAAGAAAATTACGGTAGTGAAAGAAGTAGCGCTGTCGCTGGGACTGAAAAATGTAACGGCTGAACAAATCCGGGCTGAGCAAGTGAAGGCAAAATATGATTTTGTGGTAAGCCGTGCGGTCACGCGTATGAAAGAATTCTATGGCTGGGTTCAAAACCGTATCAAAACCGAATCAAAGCATTCATTGGACAACGGCATTCTTTACTTAAAAGGCGGTGACTTGGATGAAGAGCTAAATGAATTGAAAAGACCTTACAGTCTCTACGAACTGCCGGATTATTTCAAAGAGGAATTTTTTGAAACCAAGAAGGTGGTTTATATGCCGGTGCACTAACTGTGCTCCCCGAAGTAGATTCCGCCATAAGTAGCGGCAAGGCAGAGTACCAGACTTAATATAATATAGAGAACAGTGGAGAAGTGGAATCCGCTTTGAATTAAAGTAAGTGTTTCGGCGCTGAATGTGGAGAAAGTACTGAAGCCTCCACAAAAACCAACTGCCCAAAACAAACGGGCCGCGGGAGAAATTACTTGTCTATGATCTGCAATACCAACAACAAATCCCAACACAAGGCAGGCTACGATATTCACCGACAAGGTGCCGAATGGAAAATGATGATTGTGTAAGTTGTTGACTGAGCGGCCTAATAAAAAACGCACTATGCTTCCGAAGCCGCCGCCTACAAACACTAATACAATGTCCTGCACGCCTTTCATGCTTATGAGTTTTGAACGATCATATTCCTCATCACATCAAAAGTATGATTCTTTAGCTCAATTGTCTCCGTCATTCCCGTAACAGAAATCTCGGGCCCGACAATAATTTTGATCAAACCCGGTCTAAGATTGATGGTTCCGGGAGGCATCAGCGGGCCGGCGCCAATAACAACCATTGGTAACACCGGCATTTGTGTATCGATGGCGAGGCGAAATGCACCATCTTTGAAGGGTTGTAATATCTCTTTGCTGCGGTTCTGGGTGCCTTCGGCAAAAAGCAAAATAGAGATGCCTTCGGCTAATGCCATTTTCAATCGATCCAGACTTTTCTTGCGGCTCTCTCCGCTCGATCGATCAACAATCACCGTAGCACCTCGTGCTATTAATCCGAAGACAGGAATCTTCAGCAATTCTTTTTTAGCCAACGGTCGAAATTCACCAGGAATTAATAAACGTAAGCCAGGCAAATCGAGGAAGGACGTGTGATTGCTTACAAAAATATAGGATTGGCCCTTGCGGAAATTTTCCCGGCCGTGAAACTCATAGCGAATAAACGTGAGCTTGCTAAAAATCCATGACCATATCCACAGAAAACTATAGCCGATCCAGCTGATTCTATTCCCAAATAAAAAAGGGAGAGTAAGCCCAGGCAAAAACAAAAGCATAAAAGACGTAAAGACCAGGAAAACCCAGAAAGTATAGAGAGTGCGAGCGACTTTTTGAAGGAGCTTCAAAGGCAAATTTTAGCCCGCAATATCTGAAATCCTGTTCACCTGCAAAAACCTTAAAAGGGTTCCATAATTTACACCAATGGAGCTTGAGTCAATAGCTTCGTAATGTAGATTTAGAAAAAAATCGATTATGAAAAAGCTTGCCTTTGCACTGGTTTTGATTTCGGGAGCCGCCGCCGGTCAACAGAATTTTGACACCGTACGGATCAGACCGATCAAAATCAAGGAGAACATTTACATGCTTAAAGGATCGGGCGGCAATATCGGGTTGCTTACCGGCAAAGAAGGGAATCTGGTGATTGATGATCAGTACGCTCCTCTTAGCGATAAGATTAAGGCAAGTATTAATTCCTTAGATACAAACCCGATTCGATTTTTGATAAATACGCACATTCATGGAGACCACACCGGAGGAAACGAAAATTTTCAGAAAAGCGGAGTTACCATCCTGGCGCAAGAACATGTGCGCGAAAGGATGATGAAAGAGCAGATCAATCCCAGGCTTAACCGCACTACACCACCCAGAGATCCGGCAGCCTGGCCTGTAATTACTTTCGAAAATGGAATTCGGATGCACTTGAATGATGAAGACATTGATGTATTCCATTATAAAGAAACCAGCCACACCGACGGAGATGCAATTATTCATTTTATAAAAGCAGATGTATTTCACACCGGCGATGTATTTGTTCGCTATGGATATCCATTCATCGATTATTCGAGTGGAGGTTCTGTGAACGGATTTATTATTGTACTCGACAAGTTGTTGCCTTTGCTTAACGATAAATCTGTTATTATTCCCGGCCACGGGGAACTGGCAACGAAATCAGATGTAAAAGTTTTCAGGGACAAACTGGCCGACATTCGCGATCAAGTAGTTGCTGCCCTTAAAAAAGGAAAAAAACCTGATGAAATTCCTGCGCTCGGAATCACTGACAAGTATGATGCCGAGTGGGGCAAAGGATTTTTGAAAGGGAAAGATTTTGTGCTAATGATTGCTGAAGAACTCAAGGGAGCCAAATAAATTGTCGCTTCAGTTACTAGAGCGATTCTAAAAATTTTATTAGCGCATTCCGGTCGTCAGAGTTCATCTTTTTTACATTTTGTTTTGCCTGTTCGGCTTCACCACTATGCCAAAGCACAGCTTCCATCAGGCTTCGTGCCCGACCATCATGAAGAAAGTTGGTGTGACCATTTACGATTTGTACGAGACCAATTCCCCAAAGTGGAGCAGTTCGCCATTCACTACCTGAAGCTTTGAAATCCGGCCGGCCATCGGCCAAGCCGTCACCCATATCATGAAGTAATAAATCGGTATAGGGCCGAATAGTTTGATTGGAAAGTTCGGAAAGCTCATCAGAGCCAGTCTGCATTTTGGGAATATGACAAGCCGAGCATTGAGCTTGAATGAACAGAGCCTTCCCTCTTAGCACTGTTTCGTCAGTGACATTGCGCCTTGCCGGAGGCGCCAGAGTTTGAAGGTAAACTTTTATAGCATCCAGCTGATCAGAACTTATTTCAGGATCATGTGCGGGTACATCCTGTAGTTGCCCTTTGCTCGATTCATCTGGAAAGTAGGGTGACGTAATACCCATATCTCCATTTGCGGCTGCGGCGGCTTGCTGTATCAGCGTAGGTTGTGATGCTTTCCATCCAAAGCGACCCAACACAACTTTATCCTGAGACTGATCATAAACATAATTCGCTTTTCCCGAGATGCCATCACCGTTAACATCGTTTTCGTCTGCATAACCAAGTATCGTTTGCTCAGGCACTGCTTCTAATAAACCAAGTCCAAAATTTGCATTCGCTATCCGTGGTGAAATCATTGCGCCTGCAGGAACAGGAATGTACGGATTAACCATCGTGTAAGTTGGCTTCTGCAAACTATACACTTGTCCATCGGCAAAGGCATCTGGTATTTCTACATAAGAAATGGAAATGCTCATTTCGGGTACTGTACTTACAACGGCATGCGTTTGTATTTGAAGTCCGAAGCCGGTTAGCGGTATCGGTCCGCCATTAACATCACTCCCCGACGCACTGACTCTGAAAAGTAGTCCGCCAAATTGTTCGGTGGCCAGTGGAGGTCTTGCCCTTCCATCATTGTTATGCCATGATTTGCATGAGGTATTATTATAGATAGGGCCAAGTCCTCCATTGACAAGTGCCGGCGGTGTCACAAATGTCCCTTCAAAAACAGCATCGCCAGCCCTGTGAGCTGCCAGCGATGTTGCGGTAATATTCGCCAGAGGAAAAGTAAACGCCCGGCTGGTAGCATCAAATGAAGTGGTACTTCCGCCTGAGTAGGCTTCGTCCGGATCGATGCTCGCATTTGTGGGAGGGCTGCTTTCTTTACATGCGAGTAGCAGAAAAGCAACGACAAGAAGTTTACAATCCCAACACTTCACGTACGTCTTCATCTAAAATTTTATTAAGCTTCTGTAATTCCGTCACGATTTCCTTAAGTTGATCTTGTTTTATAATTATTGCCTGATTCATAGACGCTGGCTGGATCAGTTCCATCAGCGCTATGCACAGTTTGAATTGCGTTATAGCTTTATCATTCACCGACGGATTGGCTGCGACAACGAGACTACTGAAATTCTTTTGTGTAGTAATGTCTCCATATTGACCTGTATAAGCGGCATACACTCCATTGAGATTATTCAGATAGTCGTAATAAGAATAATCGGAAAACCTCGATTCTAAATACGCGCTGCTTTGCAAGGTGAGTGGAATCTGAATTTTACTGTTGGGCAATTCATCAGTTATATCAACCATTGATCCCAGTACGTCACCCAATGCTGCTTGAGTGGTCGGATATAAATCAGAGCCCGCTCCTGCCGATACATAAGCATCATAAAAACTGTTGGTAGTTCCGGTAGTCCAGCTCGAGTTGAGCTTGTTGGCTTGTGTATTTAGATCGGATGTAAGCAGATCCAGCATTAGCAATTCACGGGCTGTGAAATCAGTTGCTGTCTTAGCTCCATCCAATCCAAAAAGCAGATATTCTATGGCATGAAAACCTTTGGTAGTGGTAGTCATTTGTGTAACATACGCCTGATCGAGAACCTGACTGGAATTAAGTATCGATGCGAATGCGGTGATATCAAAAGGCCAATCATCTGAGTTGCCATCTATGCCTTCATTTTCCACAGGCCCGAAGGCAAAGCTTTCATTACTTTCCCATGGATTGCGTGCCAGTTTCCAAAGATTTTGCACCTGACCGAGGTTGGTATCAGAAGTAACGGATTCAAATGTAGTTACGCCATTATATAAATTGGCTGTTGCCGTTACAAAATTTGAAACAATTGATTTTTCAATTTGCGCCAGGCCTTGAATGGCAACTTGCTGATCATTGCTTATCGGGAGACTTTCCGTTTTTATATTGTCGAAATCATTCTGGCAGCCCATTATTGCTAAGGCCGCAACAAAACCAACTGCAACTGTACTTTTGGTAAATGTGTTTTTCATAATTTTTTTGTCTTAATCGAATCCGGTCAACCTGTTTAAAATTTTGCGCCAATACCTATGTACAAACTCCTTCCGATGGAAGGAATGATTCCCGGGCCGGGGTATTCGCCGGTGCGCAAAGTGAAGTAGCGTTTATCCGCAAGGTTGTTAATTCCGAATTTGAGGTTGTAGTTTTTGATATGAATTGTACCAGACCAATCCAACACGGTATACGCCGGGATTATGCCTGCCACTGCATCAGCCGATGGAGTTTGTGAATTACCTGCATCACCATACGATTTTGCCGTGCTGCTGACCAAGAACGTGGTCGAGAATTTTCCTACCACCAGATTGGTGCCAAAACGCTCAATGCTTGTAGGTGCGTACTCAACGTAGTTTCCATTGTATTCTCCTGAAGTGTATTTGGCGTTGATTAGCGCCAAAGAGTTAAAGAAACTTATGCTCCACCTTGAATACCCCAGAAATGCTTTAACAGGATTGAATTCAACGTAAGTTTCAAATCCTTTGTGTACGCTGTTGGCTACATTAGTGCGGTAGGGATATTGATTTCCATTGGCATCGGTTTTCTCAATCATCCCGACACGATTGTTGTATTGCAGATAAAACGCGCCAATATCAAAATTTAGAAAATCTTTCACGGAGCCCCGAAATCCTAAGTCACTGTTATATCCGTTGGAATCTTTCATTTTAGGGTCAACTGTTACAATTGTTCCAAACGGTGTAAGGCTTGAGTAATCCATCGGCCTGTAGGCTTGCGACCAGTTGGCATAAATATTTGTAGACGAAGTAGTTCTTAACTGAAGTCCAATGCCTGTGAGAAAAATGTAACGATTCTTAGATCGGTCTGAATAAACGACACTGTTTTCATCATCACTAAGGCTATATCCTTTTACTGTCGAATTGATGTATTCGTAGCGCATCCCCGGTGTGACGGATAGTTTCTCTCCAAAACGAAAAGTGTTTTCGATAAATGGAGCTAGGTTGGTCGTAGTGAAGTTGAGGTCATTTTCATAAGGCCCTACCAGGTTCAAATCAAAATCGGAACCTGTTGTACCAACCCCGCCCTCCTGACGTTTCATTTTTCCATAAAAAAATCTTCCTCCTGCTGCAAGCGTATTATTCATCCTGCCCAATTTGTAATGAGAAAGTAAACGGACCTCGGTTGTGTTGCTATTAAAACCCTCGTGCTCTACTTCGCGATTGCTATACGTGTTGGTAATAGGATCAATTGCGTCTACTGCTTGAGGCCCTCCGTCTTCATTACGCCACACCAAATCACGGGCGCTGGAATTAAATGTAGATTTTACATTCAAGAACGTACCCTGTGAAATCTTCCAATCGAATGTAGCCGCAAAAATATTCCATGGACTTCTCAGCCAATTTCGGGCACGGTAGGATGCGCGACTGTTCGCATTAAACAAACTGTCTGTAAAACCACCGGGCATGTGAATACGGTTTCGCAGTATCGAATACTCAGCGCCTACCTTGATTTTTTCTGAAGCTTGATATTCAATCCGTCCATAGCCGGTAATTTTTTTATAATCTGAATTGGGTCTCCAGCCTTGTGATCCCTGATATTGCAAGTAAGAATAGTAATTGAACCTTCCCACCTGTCCTCCGGCAGATGTAAATGAGTTGTACATTCCAAAACTTCCGCCCGTTTGTTGTGTAGTTATCTCGATCGGCTTACTGGTGCTTCCTTTTTTCATGATATAGTTGATGACTCCACCAAACTGCGGACCGAACTGCAACGAGGAAGCGCCGCGAGTCACCTCAATTCTTTCTACTGCTTCAAGAGTTGGCAGGTAATACGACTCAGGATAACCATAGAGATCACCCGTGATATTGTAACCATTTTGCCGAGTGTTGGTCTCGATAGATTGCGTTGGGTTAAGTCCGCGAAAGCCAATTCCGTTGGATGGGAAACCGCTGGATTCTGTTTCAGAATAATTTGCACCAGGCACGCGCCCGAGAACTTGTCGGGGGTTGTTTTGTGCTGTATTGGCATCAAGGCTGTCTAAAAGCAACACCTCAGTTTTTTTGCCAGAATAGATTACTCCTCCATGGTCGTCCATGTAACCCATCCCGGTAATCGACTTGACGCCCGAAATCTCCACCTCGTGCAGCATCTCAACTTTCTCCTCGGTTTCAAAATCGACCTCGGCTATTTCATCTGTTTTTACCTCAATGGTTTTTGTAATGGATTTGTATCCAATTGCTGAAAACCGGATTGAGTAGTTTCCTGCAGGTGCTTTTATATGATACTCTCCAAAGTTGTCGCTTTCGGTGCCATACTTAGTTTTTTCCAGAATAACATGGCCATTCACCACCACTTTTCCAGAAGTATCTTTTATTCTCCCTTCAATTGTTCCTGTCTGCGCATTTGCAAAGCCGAAAGCAAAAAGGCAGAAAACTGGAGTAAATAGTAGTTTCATATCTGATTTTATTTAGAATTATTCTAAAGAGTGGCAAATATGTGTTGTTGATTGATATAAGTCAATCTTTATTTAGAATATTTCTAAATAATTAAAATAGAGGAGATCTGCCTAGTCTGCAAAACCAAGCTTATGAGGCTTTTTCCAGGCCATTGAATTCTGCTCGCGCCTTAAGAATGGAAACTGAGATTCAAAATAGAAGCTCTAGTCAGAGAATTTTAATAATTGTCTGCTGCTGTTTATTGAAGGTGATCACATCATCGACTTGATGGTTTAGCAGCAACTTTCCGATAGGCGACTGTGGCGAGATTGCCATGTATTCTATTCCATCCATTTCAAATTTACCCGCACTGACGGAAATGTAAAAACGACTTTGATCGGTAATCACCAAACCCCCTAATCCAGTTTTGGCAAGAGATGCACCAGGATTGATCTGATCTAACACCGACTTCAATTTAAGTGCTTCGTCCAATTGTTGGGCTGCTTGATCGCGCGCTAGCTGTGCCATTGCGCGGCCGGTTTCATATTTATCACCTGCGCTGCTCTTCTCCTCCTGGTTGGCCGACTCCTGAGCCGAGTCCATGACTTGCTTTGCAGCCTCAATCCGTTGTCTCACAAAATCAACACAGTAGCTGTGAAGTTTCTTTTTTAAATCAATGGATGAGCTCACTTACTCGTTGGTTTCAAAAAATTCCCATCAATGATTAACAACTTCACGCCATTGGTTGATATCGATCGATGCGAACTGAGGTCATCCGATACAACATAAGTCATTCCTTTTGCGAGTGTAAACCTTTCTCCGTTTTCCATCTCGCTTACAAATTCGCCTTCGAGGCAATGGACAACATGACCTTTCTGACACCAATGATCGGCCAGATAACCATGTGAGTATTCTACAATGCGCATCCGCAATCCGTCCAATTTCAAAGTCTGCCAAAACGCGATGCCCGTTTCGCCTTTGTGTTCAGTCTTTTCAATGGATTCCCAGTCAATTGACTGAAATGGTATTGTGTACATAAAGTGGTGTTATTTTATCGACTGATAAATCTAATAGTATTGCCGTTAGGATCATCTACATAAAACTCTCTTGTGCCCCAAGTTTGGTCCAACGGGCCCTGATTGACAGGCGATTCCCTTTTGTGAGCCGTATTCAACCCTCGGTTACTATATTTTTTAAACAGTGTATCAATATCCCCAACGATGATCGACATCACGTTTCCAAAAGTGCCGTCACCACTGTGAGTGGAAAGATGAATCTCTGCTCCATCCCTTTTCAAAATACTAAACGAAGGGGAGCCTGTTTCGGGCCAAGTGCCAACAAATTCAAAATCAAGAATGGAAGTATAAAAGGAAATGGATTCTTCCATGTTCTTACATTTGACCATGGGGATGATATTCATATCCATAAAATTAAGTCTATTCCTCCAAAGGCCGCTTCTTTATCATCCCGCCTTTGATATTGTTAACACTATTCTCGACGACAAAAGCATCGAGATCGATTTTTGCAATTTCAGTTTTTAATTTTTGTAACTCAAGCCGCGTAATAACCGAGAAAATGATATCCACATCAAACGTGCGATGTCCTTTCTTACCAAAGCCGCTCTTGCCTTTGAGAACAGTTACACCACGGCCCATTTTATGGATAATAGCATCTTTGATTTCGTTACTCTTCTCTGATACAATCATCACACTGATATACTCCTCAATACCATGCACAACAAAATCGACTGTTTTACTGGCTACGAGATACGTAAGTATGGCATACAATGCCGTCTCAATATTCATCAGATAGGCTGCCACAGAAAATATAATGATGTTAAAAACAAGAATAATGTCACCCACAGTGAGCGTAGTTTTGCGACTGGAGTAAATTGCCAGTATTTCAGTTCCGTCAAGCACGCTTCCACCACGAATAGACAGTCCTATGCCGGCACCTAGAAAGAATCCGCCAAAGAAAGCGATAAGAAGTTTATCGCTGGTGATCGTTGGGAATTCTATAAACGCAAGAGATAAGGCTAGCAGAATAATACCGATCAAAGTTTTTATAGCAAACAACTTCGAGACTTGAGTGTAACCGATAATGATAAAGGGCAGATTTATCAGCAGCACCAAAATAGAAAGATCAACACCTGACAACAAATTTGCCAACAATGAAATACCCATCACACCTCCATCCAGAAAATGGTTTGGCAGCAAAAAACCTTTCAGGCCAAAGCCAGCAGCAGCCACACCCAAGAGAATAAAAAACGAATCTTTAAAAGCGCGTTCAATATTAATTTTTCTGGCGCGGAGAGACTTGAGCTGGTGAAATCGTTGGAGTGTACTCATGCCTTCAAGTTAAAACTTTTAAAAATTGAAGGCTAATTTTTTCCTGAACCAAACACTGAGTCTTACTTTCTCAACTTGCGCATCCACCGATTTGCTTCTTGCTGATTTTTCATTTTTCCATTAGATATCTGCGAAGCCAGTTTTTCATTCATCATCCCTTTTGATGTGAAATGATAGTAACCACACTCTTCACATCGATAAATATTAACGGGGCCCGATCCTGAATAGTCATTACGACTGTGAGCATCAATCAGCGCATCCTCAGCAAGGCTTTCAGTTAAATAAACTCTTTTGCCTGTGGAGCATTTGATCATAATTAATAAGTGTATTAAATAATCTCAAAATACCTTTTCATCTCCCAATCCGTAACGGGTTTCAAATGCTGGCGCCACTCCCATTCGCGGGTTTGCACAAAATGCTCAGTAAACTTCTCTCCGAAAATCTCTTTCGCTATTGTTGAACGCTTCATCGTTTCTGTAGCATCATTTAATGTGGTTGGCAAAGTGCCGTGTGAGTAATCACGATAACCATTTCCTGAAGTAGCTGGTTGAAGTTTCATTTTCTTTTTGATTCCATAAAGTCCCGAAGCCAGTGCCGCAGCCATCGCCAAGTATGGATTTACATCCGATCCGATGACACGAGTCTCTAACCGACAGGACTTTGCGCCGCCACTTAATACTCGTAGTGCAACAGTACGGTTATCAATTCCCCACGTAAGTGTTGTAGGCGCCCACGCCCCTTCCACAAGTCGTTTGTAGCTGTTCACCGTTGGCGCATACATTGGTAAAATATGCGGGAGACAATACAACTGCCCCGCTATATAACTCTTCATGATGGCACTCATGTTGTGCTTGTCCGTTGCATCGTGAAAAAGGTTTTTCTTTCCGGCCTTGTCCCACAAACTTTGATGCACATGACCGCCGCAACCCGGAAGGCTCTCGCTGATCTTTGCCATAAACGTAGCCATGATGCCGTGTTGGTAAGCGATTTCTTTTACAGCAGTCTTAAAGAGTAAAGCACGATCGGCTGCTTCTAAGATTTCCGAATGAGTTATAGCGGCTTCGAGTACACCCGGTCCGGTTTCTGTATGCAGGCCTTCAATAGGCACATTAAATCTATTCAGCAATTCGAAAAGATCATGAAAAAATGGATTTTGCAAAGTGGTTCTTAAAATAGAATAACCAAACATACCGGGCGTGAGCGGAGTTAAGTCTTTGTAATTTTTCGCGCGCGCGCTTTGCGGAGTCTCGGCAAAATTGAACCACTCAAACTCCTGCGCAAAAAAAGGAGTGAACCCTTCTTTGTTAGAATCAGCCAAGACTTTTCTCAGCAACTGGCGCGGGCATACGTGTGAGGGCTTATTTTTTTTGTCCATCAATTCGCCAAGGAAAAAAGATAAATCGTTTTCCCACGGAATTTTTCTGAACGTGCTCAGATCTAGTCGAGCTGGCGCATCGGGGTAGCCAGAGTGCCAGCCGGTATAACTTGCATTATCATAAGCGACATCACTACTATCCCAACCAAAGATTACATCGCAAAAGGTTGTGCCTTTATCAATGAGCGAGAGAAATTTGTCCGTGGAAATATATTTTCCTCTCAGAATCCCATCGATGTCGGAGTATGCAATTTTTACTTTTCCGGCAGAATGTGATTTTACATATTGAATGATGGCGCGCGTTGTCATATATGCGTTTTAAGAATACAAGGCTAAGTTTTAAACTTTCAATAACTCTTTACTCCTGCACGCTGTCAAACTGCACAAAAAAAGATGCGCCCTTTCCTTCTTCACTTTCGCACCATATTTTACCGTTCATGTCTTCAACGAATTTCTTCACAATAGAAAGTCCAAGCCCGGTGGAAGATTCATTTGCCGTAGGGCGCGCACTCAGCTTTTGATATTTATTGAAAAGTTTCTTCTTATCGTCATTGGTCATGCCCGGCCCTTCGTCTTTCACCATCAGAATAACTTTCCCTTCTTTTGCAGTAACCGCGATATAAATGTTTTTGCCTGCTGGAGAAAATTTGATTGCATTGGAAAGCAGATTCTCAAATATCTGATTGATATAGTCAGCATCGGCATCAATTTGTAAAGGTTGAGAGTTCTGATAATGAAGCACAATTTGTTTTTGGTTGGCATCCATTGTGAACCGGCCGACGATACCCTCAATAGTTTCTGAAATATTAATTTTTCGAATTGCAAGATTCAGTTGCTTCGATTCAATCGCCTCAATGTCGAGGATTTTTGAAATCATATCGCTCAGCCGGTTCGAACTATTTTCAATAAGTCCAAGGTAATTGACTGTGTCAGGGTCGGGATTTTTTGTGGTCATCTTTATGAGAGTTGTCAGCCCCTTGATTTGGTTAAGCGGGCTTTTCAAATCATGGGCAACAATCCCGATCAGGTTATTTTTTTCAAGATTAAGATTCAGCAGCTCTTCATTTTTACTTAATATCTCATCCTTCTGTTTCTCCAGTTCGTGATGCATGTTGGTAATTACCTTATTTGCCTCCTCCAGGTAATCGGCCTGGTCGAGCAGTGCATCTGACTTTTCTTCCAGTTCATCTTTCTTTTCCAGAATTTCCTCGTGAGTCTTTCTCAATATTTCAATCTCGTTGGCAATCTGCTGCTTCTGAGCTAAGAGCTCCTCATTTTTAGTTTGAATTTCTTCATTAGCGCTTTTCAATTCTTCAGACTGCACCAATAAATCTTTGCGTTTGTATTCAAGAAGATAACTATTTGCTGCAGCAGTATCTTTGAGCTGTTCAAGTTTCTTAACTTTTTCAAGCAAAGTTGTGTTGCTCTTTTTTAATTCCCGATCAAATTCAGTCTTAAGGTGGTCCGCCTTTTTCAAAAGCACCTCAAACTGCTTTTTGTATTGCTTTTCATTTTGCTGCCAAAGCCTGAGCACAACTTTGTCTCCGCTTTTTCTTATGGCCACCCCCATTTTATTCAAGGTAGATTGCACAGTACTACGAAAAGCTTTTAGGTCCTTTTTGATTTCATTTAAAACTCGCGGGCTTTTTCCTTTCGCTGGCATATCAATTATCTACTGAGGGCAAGATACCCTGCTTTTTCTTCCAAAATTTATAAACTCCATAACTCAATCCCAAAGCCAAAAAATAAATCAGCGCAAGCCACCCATTAAAAAAAGCCATTGCACCAAATGAAACCGAAGCAATTACTAATGCCACCAAGGGAAATACCGGATAAAGCGGGACACGAAAAGGCCGATGTAGTTCAGGCTCCGCTTTTCTTAGTTTGAGCATCGTCACCATTGATATAATATAAAGTGTAAGCGCACCAAAAACCGATATGGTGATGATCTCGCCGGTTTTGCCTGTGAGCAAAGCCACAATACCAAGCAGCATATTCACGAAAAGCGCGTTAGCCGGAGTTTGAAATCGCGGATGTATTTTTCCTAAAAATGCTGGTGCATAATTCATTCGTCCAAATTCAAAAGTCGATCGGCCGGCCGCAAGCATTAAGCCATGAAAGGATGCAACCAGTCCAAATAATCCAACGATAATTATCAATTGATATTGCCAGCTGTGGCTATCAACTATGTGCGCCATCGCCAATGGCAAAGGCGAATCGGAGGTGGCACCGTCAGATTTATAAACAATGGCTTCCCATCCTGCAATGCCTATGGAACTCGTAAACGTTACCAGGCACAAAATCACCAACGTGAAAATGGCAGAACCAAAACCAAGCATAATGGTACGTTTGGGATTTATCGTTTCTTCGGCCAGGTTAGCTACACCTTCGATGCCAAGAAAAAACCAGATGGCAAAAGGAATTGCGGCAAACACTCCGTTCCATCCCAGCGGAAAAGCATTTTGCTTTAAATGATCAAAATCAAAATGCTGAAAGGTTAAGCTGCTGAAAAAAATTACAGCCGCTACGGCCAACACAGTAACAATCAATTCAAAAGTTGCCGCCACTTTTACGCCAGCCACATTTATTGAAAAGAAAATGAAATAGACAATGATAGCAATAGTAATAACCGATGCGCCGGGAAAAAAAATATTGAAATAGGAACCGATAGCAAAAGCAATAGCCGGAGGAGCAAAAATAAACTCTATGTTTTGAGCCATACCAGTGATAAAGCCAACGTCATCGCCAAGCGCGCGCCTTGCATAGTCAAATGCTCCACCAGATTTTGGAATAGCGCATGCCAACTCCGTGTAACTAAAAGTGAAGGTGATGTAGAGAATGATAATAAAGAAAAGCGCTATGGCCATGCCAAGTGTGCCACCCTTTTCAAGACCGAGGTTCCAGCCAAAATAATTTCCGGAGATCACATAGCCTACACCCAGTCCCCATACCATCAAAGGCGAAAGTGTGCGTTTCAGATCAGTGTTTGGCAAAGATGACATTGATTACCTATCTCAATTTGCGTGGTCTATTTTCTTTTAAGCTACTAACGATTAGCCCTATTCCAGTAAAAATAAAACGGAACACCTGTGAACATTAGTACCAAGCCCATGGTAGCCTCACGCGGTTTGCTCGCAAACGTAATTACCAACAAAGCCACACAGAAAATAATAAAGACAGCGGGTACTACCGGATAACCCCAAGCTTTATAAGGTCGCGGAGCATCGGGCATTTTTACCCGCAAAATAAAAACACCAAGCGCAGTTGCTCCATAAAATATAAACGAAGCGAAGATGAGCATGTCGGTGAGCTGATCGAAGCTGCCGCTGATTACGAGTATGCACACAGCCACAGCCTGATACAAAAATGCTTTCGAAGGTGTGTTGTATTTGGGGTGAACATCGGCAGCGCCTTTGAAGAATAAACCTTCTTTCGCCATAGCAAAATATAAACGTGGTGCTGCAAGTACGGTGGTGTTGGTAGTACCAAGTGTGGTGACTAAAATCAACAGTGACATAAACAAGGCACCGCCACTTCCCAAAAGATGTTTAATAACCGTAACTGCGGCAATTGTATTTTGTGAATGCGACTCTTTCAGCAACTCATCGATAGGCATCACATAGAGATAGGTGAAGTTGATACACAAATACACACCCATAACGAATAGCATCCCGAATATCAATCCCAGCGGAAGGTTGCGTTGCGGATTTTTTATTTCGCCGCCAAGGTAGCCGATTGTACTCCAGCCTTCATACGCCCAAAAGGCAGCCAGCAACGCCGCGAAAATACTTTTGATGAATGTCGAATCTGTCCACGAGTGTGAAACATATCCCGATGCATTGGTTTGTATGTTGTCCCAGCTGCCATCGCCTGTAACAAACCCAAGAACTATAATGCCAAATATGCTGACGATGACGAGATACAAAACATACTTGCTGAAACTTCCGCCGGCTTTTAATCCTATGTAATTGATGTATGTAAGGCCGATAATCAGTGTAACTGTCAGCGCCTTCACTCCAAAATTATCGAAGGGTGTTAAAAACCCAAACACACTTATCGATGCCCATTGCTCCGGCAATGTTGGCAATGGGACTAACGAATTAAACGACTGTGAAAAAACATAAGCGATGGATGCAATGGATGCCGAACGGATGGCAGTGAAATTTGACCAGCCATAAAGAAATGCAAAAAAGCGGTTGTAGATTTTCCGGTAGTAAACAAACTCGCCGCCAGAGTCGGCCAGCATACTGGCAACCTCGGCATTGCTCAACGTACCAAACAAAGTAAGCACTCCTGCCAGCGCCCACGCCATCAGCACCAGCGATGGTGACTGCAGAACTTCCGACATGGGCGCTACTTTCTTGTAGACACCCGAGCCGATCACAGAACTGGCCACCAGAAAAAAAACGGAAAGAAGACCAAGCGAACGAATTAGCTGGCCCTGGTTAGAGTTCTGATTCAAAATCTGAAATTCAAAAAATTAATATCCCCATTTCTTCATTGCCTCGAAATCTTCTTTAGAACATGCAACAGGATCTTTGCCCTGATAGGCCTCTTGCTCTATAATAAAGAGTTTTGTCCCCGAAGCCTTACCAATGTCAATCACTTCCTTTACCTGGGCTATCCCCTTACCTAAAATGGTGCTATCATATTTTTCAGTTCCTCCCTGACTTTCTATTTCATCCTTCACATGCATAAGCTCAAACCGGCCAGGGTATTTTTTTATAATGTCGATGGCTTTCACTCCACCATTAAACAAGTTGCCGGTATCCAACTGATGAGCCACAAGATTCTTATCTGTCTTTTCAAGAATGATTTCGTGAATTGTCTTGCCATTAAATTTCCGTTCGAATTCAAAAGCATGGTTGTGGTAGCCAAACTTCATTCCCGATTTTTTGCAGAGCTCTCCGGATTTATTAAAAATTTCGAGCAAATGCATTAGTGAGTCTTCAGTCGGATATTGGTTGGGGTCAAATGAAGGACTGATCACATAGTTCTGTCCCGCGGTAGCAGCATCCTCGACTGTGTATTTCCATGCGTCGGTAAAATCCTTTTTAGCATCGTCCCAATGCTGCTTGCCCAGCACGGTGTGACCGCTTGGCATTTTCATACCCAAATCGGCCAAGACCTTCTTGAATTCACTAGCAGTGTGTCCATAAAATCTCCTGTCAACATAGTTGGCATGTTCTACATTTTTATAACCAATGTCAGCAACTTGTTTAAGCGTTGCCAGCGGGTCTTTCTTCATGGCTTCGCGCATGGTATAAAGCTGGATGCCCAAAACTGTGTCTGCCTTTGCAAATGAAAATAACGGATAGCTTGCCAGTGAAGCGCTCAGCGCAGTAAGGCCGCTTTTTATAAAGGTTCTTCTTGATTCCATAGTCTGGTTTTCTTGTTGTTAATGCTTTTAGTTTTGAAAGTTACTTTTTTTAGGGGGCTGGAGCCAATAGTTCATCAAATTTTTGACGCCAATACGTCAGGCTCTACTTATCCTCTGTTTTTTCGATCTCGAGAGTTACCCGAATTTCTCTCACGATATTATTCAGCTCCGACGCACAGTTTTTTATCATACTTACTATTTCATCTCGCTCGCTATTATCAACTTTCTTATTGTCGAAAAGCATTACCAGCCCTAAAATCGTGGCTACGGGTGCTCTTAGTTTATGTGCGTTGATAAATGCGTAATTGGCCAATTTGATGTTCTTATTCTCAAGCTCGATATTCTTATCATTCAGTTCCCGTGTTCGGTCAGCTATTTTTAATTCCAGATCGCTATTCAATTCATTAAGGGACTTATTTAACTGTTGCAATTGTTTGGCCTGAGAGATCAAGACTTTTTGCTGTTTTTTGATTTCCTTGTTTAATAACCGCAGCCGGTGGTTGGAGATCTTTTTTCGTTGAAAATTTCTGTAGACCAGAAGAGCAACAAAAATCATCACTACAAATCCCGCGATGAAGGTGTTCCTGATCCATTTCTCTTTTGACAGTATCCGTTCTTTCTCCAGATTTTCCAAGCGTTGTTCCTTCTTAGCCGATTCATATTCATATTGTGCTTCGAGTTTGCCAATGGCTTTTGCATTCTCATTGTTGTAGATCGAGTCCTGAATAGCATGATATGTTTTAAAGACGGAAAAGGCTTCACTGGTATGTCCCAGTTCTTCATGAAGTTCGGAGAGTGATTTGGCCGCAATTCCTGTCTCGCGGTTTAGCCCTGATTTGAGACCGATTCTCATGGCCTTTTCAAAATGAAACAATGCCTTCTCATATTGATGAGTAGCTTTATAAAGTGTAGCAAGGCCCGTGTTTATACCAATACCTATTATAGGATCATTGCACAACTCTACTCCCAGCAGCGCTTCTTTGTAATAGAATTCAGCACTATCAAGTTTTTTTATTTTAAAATATATATTTCCAATATTCTCCAGCGGATATTTTCTGGCGCAAGCTCCCTCAGATCCATACATCTGCAGCGAACGAAAATAATAGGCCAGCGACATTTTATATTCACCCTTATCGGCATAAACCATTCCCAGATTATTCATGCAAGAGCCGGCTGATGCCTGGTCGCCGAGCTGCTGCTGCAGATCAAGTGTTTGTTTCCAATAATCCAGGGCACGGTCGTAGTCTTTGAGGTTGTAATACATGCCACCCACGTTAATGAGAATTGCGGCAGTCACTGTCTTATTTTTCAAAGATTCGGCTATAGAAAGTGCTTTCTGATAATATTCAAATGCAGTAGGATAGTTGCCTTGATAATTATGGATTATACCAATGTTGTTTAAAGCGTCTGCCTCGGTCTTTTTTAAGCCATAAGAGACAGAAATGTCAAGTGCAGCTTGACATAAGTCCATTCCGGCCAGTAGATCACCTTCTTTCCATTTGCTTATTCCCATCAATAAATTTGCCTGTGCCTCTCCTTTTTTATAACCCCGTTTTGCAGATAATTTGAGCGCCCGGTTAGCAAATTGGAACATACTATCAAGATTCCCTCTTCTATATAGAGTGGCGATTTCCAGATATATATTTATCCGGGTAGTATCACTGGCCTTTGCAGCAGCAAATTGCAGGCTATCAATTTTATTTACCTGAGAGATTGCGGAATTACATCCTGGCAAAACAAGCAAGATCAATAGCCACCTCATTAAGCTAAAATACGAAAACATTTTAGGGGAGCCTCGATTCAGCAAGGGCTGGCAGACTATAAACAACCTTGAATGTGATGGAAAGCCAGAACATCTGAAGAATTGCCTCGCCGCTGTTACAGGCCATTTGGAACAAAAATTGTACCTTTGCGGTTGCTTATCAAAAACAGGCCTTGCAAGCCGCTAAAATCAACAAAAATATGGGAAGACCTCCGATTTTGCCGAAGAAGAAAAAAGACGGCTGGTACATTGAAGTGCGCAACAAAGGCGCCAAATCCGGCCTCATCCTTATCCGCGACAGCTATGAAGCAATGATGCAAGCTGCCCGCCAGTACGAAACTACTAAAGACGTGATCGTGTTGGGTGAGCACAAAAGTGGAAAAAGAGTAGAAGATAGTTTGAAGAAAGAGGCTAAAAAGAAGAAAGAAAAAGTTTAAGCCGGTATTTATTCACGGATCCTTCTGAAGAATGCTTCGATCAGCTCTTTGGAAGGATCTTTTTTTATACCCTTTATTATTTCCGTTTTGGGGTGAAGCAACGGAGTACTTACCAAAGAGAAGCCGCGCTGAGTATCGTCGGCACCGTAAACCAGTTTTTGAAGTTGCACCCATTGCAGTGCGCCCGCACACATCACACAAGGTTCAAGTGTAACATACAACGTACAATCGTCGAGGTATTTTGAGCCTAGACCGTTGGCCGCCGCAGTAACAGCAAGCATCTCGGCATGAGCAGTGGCATCGGTAAGTTGCTCTGTTTGATTATGTGCCCGGGCAATTATTTTATTCTGACAAACTACTACTGCGCCAACAGGAACTTCTCCGTTGACAAAAGCTTTGCGTGCCTCTTTCAACGCTTCACCCATAAAATAATCATGCGAGGAGAAATCCATGGCCTTGTAATTATTTAGTTAATCGTTATTTGTTAATGGTAACAGTAAATTGAAAATTCATCTTCTATTAACTTTTAACGACTAACGAATTGTCAATTCTTCCCCATCAGGTATTTCTTTGGCGTGATACCAAACTTCTTTTTGAAAGCCGCGATGAAATGACTTGGATTAGCATAGCCCACCTGATATGCTACTTCGTTTACCTGAAGCTGACGGGTATCGAGCAATGTGCGGGCATGATCCAGCTTGTGGTCAAGCAGATAACCAAAAACCGTGTTGCCGTAGATCTCCTTAAACCCAACCTTCAATTGATACTCGTTGAGTCCGGCAATTTTTGCTAACTCTTTAAGACTTGGCGGAGCATCGGCACTTTTAAGTAGATGCTCTTTGGCATGTTTGATTTTTCTTACGGTCTCCTGATCGTTGAGGAACGGGCAACTTTCGGTATCGGGTTTTTGATCGGAGAAGTACAGGCTCAATAACTCTAACGCCTTTCCATGATAATAAAGCTTGCGCGAATTTTCACTTAACGTGACCGAAAACAATTGATTGAGCACTACAACAAGCGATGAGGGAATCTCGCGCTCATCATAAAATTTGACTTTAACATTTTCTGGTTTTAAAAACGGGAGTGCATCAGGAATGAAAAGCTTGTGCAGTCCTTCGAGAGAAATTGATAAGCTCACCATTCGTGTTGACGGCGAAATCGTAAGTCCAAAAGGGAGGTCCTTTTCAGGATTATAAAAGAAATAGTTTTTATGCTTAGATATCTCGCGGCTGTAGTGTGGCCCGAAAGAGAATACCGCACTGCCATCTACACAAAAATAAAAATGAACGATACTCTGGCGAAGGATACTTTGCACGGTCACATCGGCCACAGAAACATTGCTACACGACGACAAAACAAAGTCTTCGTTTTCGAAAAGAACATCGATTGTTTTCTCCGAACCAGTTTTAGTTACAAAGGCTGATAACGCTTGTATTTCCACGGCTTTTAAAACACAAAAATAACACTTAAATAAACAATCGAGTTCACTCGTCTGCCTTTCAGGTTATTTTTGCTATTTTTCATCAATGGAAAAAAACCGCTACCTCGCCCTTGATGTGCTCCGCGGCATCACCGTCACCTTAATGATCATAGTGAATACGCCCGGGAACCATGCTACCACTTTTGCACCGCTGCTACACGCCAAGTGGCACGGCTTTACTCCTACCGACTGGGTGTTTCCCACATTCATGTTTGTAGTGGGCAACGCTATGAGTTTCAGTCTGACAAAATACGGAGCCAACGGGGACGGAGAATTTTTCAAAAAAGTATTCAAGCGCTCGGTCATCATCTTTCTGTTAGGCTTCCTGATGTACTGGTTTCCATTCGTTCATGAACAAGACGGCCAGATCGTTTTCAGCTCGATTAGCGAAACAAGAATATTTGGAGTGCTGCAGCGCATCGCGTTGGGTTATCTTTTTGCCTCGCTGATTTTGCATTTTTGGAAAGAGCGCGGCGCCATCATTTTCAGTATTGTTGCTCTGCTTGGTTACTGGCTATTGATGTATGTTTTGGGCGACTACACACTCACTGGCAATGCTGTATTGAAACTTGACCTTGCCTTGCTTGGCGATAAGCATTTGTATCATGGTGAAGGACTTGCATTTGACCCTGAAGGTTTTTTAAGTACACTTCCGGCGATTGTAAATGTGATTGCCGGCTATCTGGCCGGCCGACTCATTCAGCAAAAGGGGAATTCGTATGAGACGATTTCAAAATTGATGATTGCCGGGGCACTGCTTTTGTTTGTGGCGCTGAGCTGGAACATGGCCTTTCCTATCAACAAGAAACTCTGGACAAGTTCTTTCGTGCTTTATACTATTGGGCTTGACTTATTGATCTTGCCTATTCTTATTTTCATAATTGACATCAAAAACGAAAAGCGATGGACATATTTCTTTGAAGTGCTGGGCAGGAATACATTATTCGTTTACCTCCTATCCGAAATCGGAATTATATTCTTTTACATTTTTAAAATAGGCGACGAAACATTGTACACCTGGTTATATCAAAATGTTTTCCGATTAGCTGGTGATTATGCTGGGTCATTGTTGTTTGCCATTTCGTGGATGATGGTATGCTGGAGTGTTGGCTATTGGATGGATAAGAAAAAGATTTACGTGAAAGTTTAGCAGCCGTAATCTGATCGTCACTACAATAAGCTTTAGAAAACAAGTCAAACAATTCACGATCTTACTTGCTACAACGAGATGCAACTTTCGGAAACCTAATGCGTCTCTCTTTTCAATCTTAAAAAAATAAACACACTATATGAATAACGTAACTCGCCTGAGCATGAGATTGTCTTGTGCAACGATCTTTCTGTTAACTGTATTCAGTTCTCAGAGTCAGGACAATGCAAAAAAGAATCAGAACAAAGACCCCGAGGCAACCGAGATTGTCACTTCCGATTTAGATCATTTCTGGGTTGCCCTGAAAAAGGCGGGGCCCGATGTCAATCCTGAAACTCTTACAACACTTTATCTCGTGCCAGGCTCCGACGGCATCAAAGGATTTATGAAAGGTCGGATTAAAAGCGCAGAGAACCTGGCGAAGGTCATCAAGTCGCACCAAAAGTATTATAACTATATCCGTGTTTGCACAGACAGCATCGCAGGCATGAAAAATCAAATAAGAAATAGTTTAGTAAAACTAAAGGACCTATATCCCGAGGCCGTTTTCCCTCCGGTATATTTTGTGATCGGGGCACTCAACTCCGGCGGAACCTCCTCCGACGATGGCTTGATCATTGGCGCAGAGATGTATGCTCTCACACCAAACACACCTCAGGATGAACTTCAACCGTGGCTTAAGGCTGTAATTAAACCGGTTAGTCAGGTGCCTCACATTGTAGCTCACGAACTGATCCATTTCCAACAACAATATTCCGATGATGCATCTTTGTTGGCGGCTTCTGTCAAAGAGGGCTCGGCCGATTTCATTGCAGAATTAATTTCGGGCAAGCACATCAATCCCCATGTACATGATTTTGCAAATCCAAAGGAGAAGGAACTATGGCTGGAGTTTAAGGCACGGATGAATAAGGCGGACTACACCGAATGGTTATACGGGCCATCGCCGGGAAGACCCAATGATCTGGGTTATTGGATGGGCTATAAAATAACGAAGGCATACTATGATCAGGCTCAGGATAAAAAAACAGCAATACATGATATTTTGAACATCAAGGATTTCAATAAATTTCTTGATAAGAGCGGTTACGCTTCGAAGTTCAATTGAAACTCCTTAACCTCGCTAGCCGCCCGACTGCTATAAGTTTAGCACAGCAGTCAGGCGGCTTTCATCTCTCAACAACTATTGAATTTGTAATCCGCTTCATATCCCTACCTTTAGGTTATAGAAACGAATTATAAATGGAAACTAACAAAGCTCTTACGGCAGATCAACTCAATAAGTTAAAAGAGACAGTGCGCCAGCGATTTGATGATCTGTATCACAGAATCGGAACCAACCGCCAAAAGCTAGCCAATACTGTTTTGCTCGTAGACCAGTCTATTAATAAAGAGCTCACCAAAGAAAAGATCGATACTGTACGCGAAAAAGCAATTCTTCGTAACGTGCGCGAAGTTGAAAGAGAAGCAAGCAACCAGTTGCCGCACCTTCATAAAGTCGCAGCGCCCACACCCACACCTCCTGCCGCCAAGGCAAAACCCAAGGCTACGAAAAAGTAAAGGCTAGTCTCCTTTCCTTCCCACGATAAGTGGAAGCATTTCCTTACTGGATAAATTATGCACCATAAATAAGTAGGGCAAAATAATGCTTTGCTTTAAGCATCACTTTTGCGAGGATTTAACAACTTTATCTCCCAAAACGAAGTCCCGGTAAAGGATGCTTAGAAAAATTTGCACACCGGTGGGCAGCGAAACGCCGGTGAGAATTGTCTTAGAGCTATAAACCAGGCAAATCATGAAACACGCCCTTCCATTCATTCTCGTGCTAATCACTTTCAGCTGCGACATAGTGTCAAAAGATGGTGATCTAAAATTTCAAAGACCTTTACAAATGGCTATCGTAGCCAATAAATCTACTGTTATTGATGTTCAAAAATTATTTCCAAGTTACACTAAAGTTGACTTGGCAAACAATAGTAACATCACCTACTTCAGTGATCGTTACATTAAGTATAGCTCGGGCACTACTGCTGCAATTCCGTTTTCTTTTGTGGTCACCACAGCAGATAACACCAAAACTCAGGTGAACGTGACTGCCATGGGGCAATTGCAAAGTTGTTCAGATAACGCTCCCTTTACACAGGCAACAATTTCAAATACAACTACATTGGTAGTAAATCTTTTGAACAATCCCGAGTTTTGCAACTACGACAATCATTCAGGAATTGAGGTTGGGTTAGCAATTACAAGGCCGGGGATTGATACTCCCGATCAAAATATCGATGGAGTTAGTATACTGTTGTGTTCCTGTGGACCAATTGAAGGAATTCATGCTGTTTTCACTTATATACCTCCCAAAGGCTTTGTTGGTCAGGTTAAAATCAAATATTATCTCCATGCCGGAGCTGCTTCAGATGCCTATAGCACCTACGGCGATGCGATCTATTACGACCCTCAATATTCCCAATATTTTTCAGCACATGATGTTGTGATTACTGTTACGAACTAAAGATTGAGATAAATCTGTGTAGAATCCTCTAAGATAAAATTGGAGGATTCTTTTATATGAAAGAACTGAAGAGAATTCTTGAGCAATGCAAAAAAGGCGATGAATTGGCCCAACGAGTTCTCTTTGCCCAAATGAAATCTACCTGGATGGGTGTTGCTGTGCGCTACATGAAAGACACAGACGAAGCTAAAGATATTTTTCAGGAGGCTACATTAAAAATATTTACAGACCTGCGCTCGCTAAAAGATACCAGTGCCTTTCATGGATGGGCGCGAAGAATAGTAATCAACACGGCGCTGAATCACCTGAAGCAACGGCAGAGTTACTTGTTTGCATTGCAAGAACATCATTCAAACGAGCAGGCATCGCTTGAAGCCGGTGATGAAGAAATAATCCTTAAAATGGATCATGCAAAACTTCTTGATATTATCGGCAACATGCCCGAAGGATATCGAATGGTATTTAATCTCTTTCTCATTGAAGGTTTTACGCATCAGGAGATCGGAAAGATGATGAATATTTCAGAGAGCACTTCACGCTCTCAACTGGTAAAAGCAAAGCAATATTTGAAGAGAGTATTGGAGAAACTTAAAAAAAACGGCTATGAAAAAGTTGTCGGATTCTGACCTTAAAAAAATCCTGCAGGAAAAATTAGCTGGCTTTGAAGCCGAAGTTCCAGCCGATATCGAACCGCTGGTCTTTGATACCCTAAAGGCTATGCCCCACACCAAGTCAGCCAAGCGCAAAAGTATAATCTATGTATTGATCAGCAGCTTGGTAATAGGTTCGTTTTCCTACTATTCTTTTACTGAAATCAGCCAGAAGGCAAGTTTTGAAACCAGTGAAAGTAAGGTAAGTGCTCCCAATAAATCTGTAGCGCTTGCCAAAAATCCGATTGCCATTGAACAGCAAGGCAGCGAAAGTCCTATTGTGAAAACTGGTCATTCAATAAATAAGGAGCCTATTACAATTACCTCAACCCCTTCAGAAAGTGTTTCTAATGAAAACGAAGGTAAAAGAGAACAAACAAGTTTAATTGTTGCTACCAAGCAAGAAGACCTTACAAACCCGGAAACAGAAACTAAAATTGATCAGCCGGAAACAAAGAAAAAAGATGTAAGGCTGGATTCACTACGCGACTCGACTACTACCAAGATCGTTGTGGTTGAAAAAATGTTTTTGACGTTTTCTGTTCAGCCGTTTCTTAACTATAAAGATATCAGGCCGATCACCGACGGAATTTATCTTAGCAATTTTGGTCTACCCCCTTCATTAAGTTCACAACGGCTTGGTATCAAGTTCAAGACCTCCGTTGACTATGAGTTCGCCCACAACAAGTTTATAAGTATGGGCTTTTCCTATTTTAGTTATAGAACAGCCTTTACCTATCAGGGTAGTGAAAACTCAAACGGAATTCATACCTATAACGTGATCAATGACAAAGTACAAGGGGCTTCAATTTCACTTGGTGCACTTTATCCGTTGAAGCTCCTGTCAAGCAGAAAGCAATACGCAAGCTTGGGAATCGATCTGCAGAAAGTATATGGAACTCTTTTGCCCCAAAAGACACAGATTATGGTATCTCTGGGTTATTTGAATCGATTGTCCCTGGGTAAAAACGAATTCAGGATAACCCCAACGATCAACTACACCGTCACGCAGTGGAATTACCCCGGAGCTGTTGTTCATCCTTACTGGGCAGGATTAGATCTCGCATACGCTATTCCAATAAAATAAAGTGCTTTGCTACCAATACATCGGGTTAAGGCACGTAGTAGTACAATTTATGGACAGCTTCTCGTTCAATTGTGAACAATTCAAATTGATGTAATTCGATTCACGCAGCCCTGGGCCAATTTTCCTCTCCGGCATTATGTTTGACAATGGTGCGTGAATTATTCTACGCCCCATGAACCGATCTCAAAATCAAGTTAACCTCGACTATGTGTTGATTACGCTGGCCGCTGTCTTGTTTTCATGGACACTCCACGAGTTTGCCCATTGGGTAACCGGTGAGGTGCTTGGCAACAAAATGGTGATGACATTAAACACATGCTATCCCGAAAGTGGCAGCTACACTAAAGAATGGCACGAAATGGTTATCAGCGCGGCCGGGCCAGTATTAACGATTATTCAAGCTTTAGTTTTTTACTTTCTGCTAAGCGCTGGATCGGTTAAATTATTTCCATTTCTACTTACATGCTTGTACATGCGGGCGCTTGCCGGCGCCATGAACTTTATCAATCTCAATGACGAAGGAAGGATAAGCTCAGATTTGGGACTTGGTACATTTACTCTTTCGATCGGTGTAGTTAGCCTTCTGTTCTATCTGACGTATAGAATATCTAAATCGTATAAGCTTACCGCCAAGCTAATTGTGGCTACAATCTTGTTGATAATGCTGTTTAGCTCAGTGGTAATTTTGAGCGATCAGGCGCTGAAGATCAGAATACTTTGAAATTGAAAAGATCAAGTTATTCAGAGGCTTAGCGGGTTCTTCAGTCATCGAATAGCATAAAACACTGTAAATCTCCTCCTTTTGACTCAAAAATCAGGATCAAGCCCCAGCCTGTCTTTTAATTCTTTCAACATCGGGTTCTTTTCCACCAGCAGATCAAATTTCTCTTTGTTGGTATAGGCTATTTTTTTTCCGTCTGCCTCTTTCAGCACGCTTTCTACCTTTATGGTCGGATTGCTCAGCCTGTTTCTAAGGTAAGAAACCAGCTCGGTCATAATCGATTGAAGTAAAGGCTCCTCCACTGTGTTGGCAAGCGCAACCGTAACTACGGGGCCGTTAACATCCACCGGCCTGCTGAGCAGATGAAACTCCGCCACCTGATTTTTTCGCTGATGCGCATATTCGGTCCACGCTTCACGCAGTTGCACATCCGTAAGTGGTTTCACATCCACAGGTTCTTCAATCTGCGGCAGGGCTACCTGCGGCTGCTCCTTTGTTTTTAAAAGAGAATTAAGGTTGAATGTTGACTTTGCCCGAGTCGAAGAAGTACTGGGAGAAGAAGATGGAACGACCGGTGAAATTGTTTCGGCTTGCACCGGTACTGATGGTGATACCGATTCGGCAGAAACTACTTCAGTTTCTTTTTTCAAAGAAGGCTTGGGAATACTTTCGGCAACAGCCGAAACAATAAGAGTTTGTTTTTGAGCCGCCGGAGCTTCGGCAGGTTCAGGTTCTAATTCACTTTTTTTTTTAAGCCAGCCTCCGCTGGTACTCCTATCTGAAACGCAGAATTGACATACGCCATTTTCATCAACGCCAACTCTACCAACAATCGCTGATTTTTGCTGGCTCTGTAATTAATGTCGCAAGTGCTGGCAATATTAAGCCACGACAACAGAAGCGAAGGCGGAGCGGCTTGTGCCTGTGACAGGTATTTTTGTTTGATGTTGTCGGGTACTTCCATCAGGTTCACTGTGCGTGCATCCTGCGATACCAACAGATTACGCAAGTGTTCGCCCAGACCGCCAATAAAATTCTGGCCGTCAAATCCCTTTTTCAAAATTTCATCCAATAATAATAAAGGAGTAGTGGCATTTTCGGCTAGCAAGCCATCTACCATTTTGAAATAATAATCGTAATCGAGAATGTGCAGGTTGTTGAGCACATCGCTGAACGTGACTTTATGATTGGACGAGAACGTCACCATCAAATCGAAGATGGAAAGGCCATCGCGCAAAGCACCATCCGCCTTTTGAGCAATGAGGTGCAATGCTTCGTCTTCAACCTGAATATTCTCACGATCGGCAATTTTCTTTAGCTGTCTTGCGATGTCAGAAACCTGAATACGGTTAAAGTCAAACATCTGGCAGCGAGATAAAATCGTAGGAATGACTTTGTGCTTCTCGGTAGTAGCCAAAATAAAAATGGCATACGAGGGCGGCTCTTCCAGCGTCTTCAAAAAAGCATTGAAGGCGGCATTGGAGAGCATGTGAACCTCATCGATAATATAGACTTTGAATCTGCCAAACTGCGGTGGGTAGCGCACTTGATCTATCAGGCTGCGAATGTCTTCCACCGAATTGTTGGAGGCAGCATCAAGTTCAAAAATATTCAGCGAATTGACTTCGGCTTTTTCTTCAAAACCATTGATCAACCTTGCTACGATACGGGCGCAGGTAGTTTTGCCCACACCACGCGGTCCACAAAACAGAAGTGCCTGAGCAAGTTTGTTATTATCGATGGCATTTTTGAGGGTGGTCGTAATGTGTTCCTGCCCCACAACTTCATCAAACCCGAGAGGCCGGTATTTACGCGCCGAAACAACAAAATTATCCATCGGGTGCAAGATATGTTTTGAGTGCGGAAGAAGAAAATGAATTAATTAATGCGGATATAAATATTTAGAGGGAGATTTTAGCTGTAATCAGGCGGCTTTTACAACCCTTGCTAAGCCGAATTAAAGGTTGGGGAGCCTTAGAAATTGGCGCCCAGCAGGCGATAAGGGAGGTTTGTCCAAGCATTTTCTTTGCAAAATTGGACAAAGATTCTACCTTTGCAGTCCTTTTTATAAAAAGTATATGGCAAATCACAAATCAGCAGAAAAACGTATCAGGGCGAATGAAACCAAGCGTGTGCGTAACCGCTACCAGCACAAAACCACCCGCACTCAGGTGAAAAAATTGCTGGAAACGACCAAAAAGGCAGAAGCACAGGTTTTATTGAACGCGGTAACCGCCATGATTGATAAACTTGCCAAGAAGAACATTATTCACTGGAAAAAAGCAGCTAACCAAAAAAGCCGCCTTACCAAGCGTGTAAACGCTCTGGCTTAATCTGGTGCCCAACGATATTATTTTTCCCTTCCTTGCCTTGTGCGGGGGAGGGTTTTTTTATTCTAATCAGGTTTTAAAGTGGGTTTAGTTGCCAGGCAGCTTTTTTCTAGGCGCAAACAGTGGCCAGGCGATTTTTCAGGTATGATTTATTTTCAAGAAGTCTATTCTTAAAATGTGAAGAAAGAAAGAGTTTATAGTTCGCAATTCTGGCTTTTGTGCTTCAGCGCCCTGTTGTTTTTCGCCAGTTTCAACATGATCATTCCAGAGCTGCCCGAATATCTCACCAAACTGGGCGGCGCAGATTACAAAGGATTGGTAATCTCCTTGTTTACAATTACTGCCATGATCTCGCGGCCATTCAGCGGTAAGCTTGCCGACCGGCTGGGTCGCAAACCGGTAATCATTTTTGGCGGAGCCGTCTGTTTGATTTGCAGTCTGTTCTACCCATGGCTCTCTACTATTTACGGTTTCTTTATACTGCGTCTGTTTCATGGTTTCTCCACGGGGTTCTCTCCTACCGGTGTATCTGCTTATGTTTCGGATGTCATCCCTGCTGAGAGGCGTGGGGAGGCTATGGGATTTATCGGGACTGCTGGCGCAATTGGTATGGCCTCAGGACCGGCTATCGGCGGATTTGTAGCCAATCAATTTGGTCTTCATTGGATGTTTTATCTCTCTTCTTTCTTTGCGTTTGCCGCAATTGCTACTGTATTAAGTGTAAAAGAAACCTTGCGCGAGCGCCACGAAATCTCATGGGCAATAATCAAAATAAATAAAGAAGATCTGTTTGAGCCCTTAGTTATCGCTCCTTGTGTGGTGATGATACTAGCCGCCTACGCTTATGGCGCCATGTACACACTTCTCCCCGACTTGGGCAAACATTTCGGCATTCAAAACAAAGGTGTGCTTTTTAGTTTTCTTACCGTGGCTTCGCTAATGGTGCGATTAATAGCAGGGAAAGCTTCGGACGTTTATGGTCGTGTACCTGTATTGAAAGTCACGATCGCATTAATAATGGTGTCGATGGTTGTTATTGGTCTTGCCGATCAGCGGTGGATATTAATAACCGGAATCTGTCTGTATGGATTGGCTCAGGGCTCTACCTCGCCAACTCTTTTGGCCTGGGCTACCGATTTGAGTAGTGCCGAGCATCGTGGCCGAGGTATTGCCTCTCTATACATATCAATGGAAATGGGCATCGGCTTGGGTGCCTTTATTTCAGGGCTGGTGTATGCCAACGCCCATGAAAATTTCATAATCTGTTTTGGTATTTGCAGTGCCTTGTCGCTGGTTGCTGTGATTTATCTTTTATCGAAAAGAAGGTTAATCTCGAATTAATCAAGCCGTTTCTTTCACCGAACCATTTCATTTTGAAAAGCACCTTTCCATTTCGGTAGGGTACGTACCTCATTCCATTTTAAGTTCCTGTTGATAATCTGATTGTTACATAGGCTGGCTTGATTGTGGGTTAACCGCCAATCAAACCTTAAAAGCCATGATTAACGAAAGGATTGCTTTATTACTACTGAACGGAGAGGCTGGTCGTCTGTCAAACAACTCTCATTACACACGTGAGTTTTATCAGTGTATGGAAGGATTTGCAAACGCATCTGTTGCAACCTGCCAGTCGGGAAACCTGAAAAAATTTGAAGCTCATCTCAGGATCGCCAATAAACTATACGCTGATGGAAATGAAACCGTAAAAAACGGAATCATCAACGTCTTTCTTTTCAAAGCATTGGATATGCTTGATCAAATTCCTGCCGCGAAACGCCTTGCTGAAAATTGTTTGCCTCAGGAACTTCTTCGCGAGATCAGCCGCCAGCATTATTCAACCGGATTATAACAACAACCTATGATGAGCCTACTCATGATCCTTCTTGGCATTGCCTGCTTCGCTACGCTTTTTAAGTCAATCGATTTCTTTGAAAAAATATAACAGATGATCGCACTCTTCATTCTCTCACTATTGGTCTTTGCTTACATGACGTACGTGTTGCTCAAGCCCGAAAAATTTTAGTCACAACGTATGAATACAGAACTACTCGGAATCATTGCCACATTTGTCATCACCTTAGTCTTAGCGATTCCTTTTGGGAGATACATTGGGAAAGTATATGCCGGTGAGCACACACTCCTCGATCCGCTCTTTAATCCAATTGAAAAATTATTCTTTAAAGTCAGTGGTATAAAAGTTGAACAGGAGATGGATTGGAAGCAAAACCTTGTGGCGCTGCTTACAATCAATTTTTTCTGGTTTCTGTTGGCCATGTTTATTCTAATGAACCAAGGCTGGCTGCCGTGGAATCCCGACGACAACCCGAGCATGACAGCAGACCTTGCTTTTAACACGGCGATAAGTTTTTTAGTGAACTGCAATTTGCAGCACTATTCGGGCGAAACCGGTGCAACCTATTTTTCGCAGATCTTCTGTTTCATGTTTTTGCATTTTGTGTCTGCAGCTACAGGCATGGCCGCACTGGCTGTGGTATTCAATGCCATGAAGGCGCAAACAACAAGTACGCTTGGCAACTTCTACGTCTACTTCATAAAATCAAATACGCGAATACTTCTGCCACTGGCCGCTGTCGTTGCCATACTCCTTGCATTGAACGGAACACCAATGAACATTGAGGGCAAAGAGACACTTATAACACTGCAAGGTGACTCAGTACAAATTTCCCGTGGGCCGGCGGCTGCATTAATTGCTATCAAACATGTAGGTACTAACGGTGGCGGGTACTTCGGAGCCAATTCTGCACATCCGCTGGAGAACGCCAATTACGTTACCAATATGGTTGAGATGATCGCACAAACAATCATTCCGGTGGCAATGATTTTTGCACTTGGCTATTACCTGAAAAGAAGAAAGCTGGCATGGATGATTTTCGGAGTTATGACGGTTGGATTTCTAATCCTCGTCATACCTACAGTGTATTATGAGGTGCAAGGCAATCCGGCGATATCAAAACTCGACGTTGACATAAGTGCTGGAGCGATGGAAGGCAAGGAAGTCCGGTTTGGAAGTGCTGCGTCAGCTTATTGGAGTATTGTGACTACGGTTATTTCAACCGGATCGGTAAACGCTATGCACGACAGTTCAATGCCACTGTCTGGCCTCAATCAAATGCTGGCTATGATGGTGAATTCATTTTATGGAGGATGTGGTGTCGGCATTTTGAATTTCTACATCTTCATTATCGTTGCGGTCTTCATTTCGGGTTTAATGGTTGGAAGGACACCTGAGTTTCTTGGCAAGAAAATAGAGGCCAAGGAAATGAAAATCGCGATGGTGATTGCATTGCTTCATCCATTCCTGATTTTAGCAGGCACTGCGCTTTCTTCATTCGTCATTACAAAAGATCCAACGGCAGGCTGGCTGAACAATCCGGGGTTTCACGGATTTTCTGAGATGCTGTATGAATACACTTCGTCATCGGCCAACAACGGTTCAGGCTTTGAAGGTCTTGGTGATAATAATCCGTTCTGGAATATCACTACAGGTCTGGTTTTAATCTTCAGCAGATTCCTGCCCATCATTGGTCCAGTGGCTATTGCAGGAATACTTGCTAACAAAAAATACATTCCTGAGAGCGCAGGAACATTGAAAACAGACACAGCAACATTTGGAGTGATGGTGTTTGCTGTGATTATTATTCTGGCATTGCTAAGCTTCTTTCCGGCGCTTACGCTCGGGCCGATAGCAGAATATTTTTCCGTGAGATGATGTGCTTCACTCCATTTAACGATTAACAATTAACGAATGGCTATCAACGATTCGACGAAATAAATGAAAACTAAAAACACAACCCTGTTTCAAAGACAACTTGTTAATGAGGCGCTGAGTCAGTCATTCGCTAAGCTGAATCCGAAAATTCTGTTCCGTAATCCTGTAATGTTTGTGGTGGAGGTTTGTACAATCGTGATGCTGATCGTAACAATTTATTCACTGACAAATTCTTCACAAGGGTCCTTCGGTTATAACCTTTCTGTCTTTGTCATTTTGCTGTTGACATTGCTCTTTGCAAATTTCGCCGAAGCAATAGCAGAAGCGCGCGGCAAAGCTCAGGCCGATTCATTGCGAAAGACACGTGAAGAAACACCTGCCAAAGTTTATGTAGACGGTCATATTATTTCGAAGAGCTCTTCTTCATTAAAAAAGGGCGATATCTTTTTATGCGAAACCGGCGATATTATTCCTACCGATGGAGAAATCATCGAAGGTATTGCAACGATAGACGAAAGCGCTATCACGGGAGAAAGCGCTCCCGTAATCCGGGAATCGGGTGGAGACAAATCCAGTGTAACAGGTGGGACAAAAGTATTGTCGGATAAAATCAAGGTGATCGTAACAACTCAACCTGGCGAAAGTTTTCTTGATAAAATGATTGCCCTTGTAGAAGGCGCCAACCGCCAGAAGACACCTAATGAAATTGCACTCACCATTTTGCTCGCAGGCTTTACGTTGGTATTTATTATTGTCTGCATCACACTGAAACCATTTGCTGACTACACTCATGCCACTATTTCTATTGCGGCGCTGATCTCACTTTTTGTTTGTCTT
>JABDGP010000023.1 GCA_013285945.1 Bacteroidota bacterium
TAATTTAAATAAATCAATATTCATTCCGATAACTATCGGAACAATATTCAACATTCAATATTGAATTAACTAACTTGCGCTGATCAGATTCAAAAAATGACAACGACATCCACAGATAAACCGCGCATCGGAATCACACTTGGCGACCTTAACGGGATCGGCACAGAAGTGGTGATCAAGGCGCTTGCCGATAGCCGTCTGCTTAGCATTTTAACTCCGGTGATCTATGGCTCAACGCGTGCACTTTCATATTACCGCAAGCTGATGGAACTTGAAGAGTTTAACTATAGCCAGGTAAAAAACAAGGGGCAGTTTTTTCCTAAGGCAGTTAATGTTGTGAATTGCTGGGAGGACATGATCGAAATTACGCCAGGACAGCCATCTCAACAGGCGGGCAGGGCTGCGCTTCTCTGTTTAAAGAAAGCAGTGGAAGAAATGAAGGAAGGCCTGATTGACGGATTGGTAACCGCCCCGATTGACAAAAACACAATTCATGGTGTGGAGTTCCCGTACCATGGTCACACTGAGTACTTCACTCAGGAGTTCAATGCGGGCGAAAGTTTGATGCTTTTATCAGGCAATAATTTGAAAGTTGGGTTGGTTACTGGACACATCCCTATTAAGGAAGTTTCCAATAACATCACCCGCGACCGCGTGGAATTGAAAATACGAATCCTTGAACTCTCACTCAAAAAAGACTTTAATATTAGTAAACCCAAGATTGCAATTCTTGGTCTGAATCCGCATGCCGGTGACGAAGGGCTTTTGGGCAATGAAGAACAAGAAATTATTAAACCCGTAGTTGCCGAGCTTAAAGCAAAGGGAAAACTAATCATGGGGCCTTTCGCAGCCGATGGTTTCTTTGCAGCAGGACAGCACACCAAATTCGATGCAGTTTTGGCGATGTATCATGATCAGGGGCTGATTCCATTCAAAACCCTTGACTTTGAAAGTGGCGTTAATTTCACTGCCGGATTACCTATTGTTCGCACCTCTCCCGATCATGGCACGGCTTATAGCATAGCCGGAAAGAATCAAGCCGATGAAAGTTCTATGCGTCAGGCTATCTATCTCGCCTGTGATATTATTAAGAACAGGCTGGAAGCAAATAAGGCGGGTTAGCCGAACTAGTCTGCCGTTTGTCTCGTTTTGGCTTAGAGAAAAACAAATTATGTTTAGCTTTGAACCGAAAGTATAAGTTTAGATGGACATCGTTACTTTAAAGCAGCTCAACATACTAATTCAACTTGCCGAAGCCGACAAGCATTTTGCACAGACCGAACGCGATATGATTATTAAAATCGCGAAAGAGCGTAATTTCTCGGAAGAGTCGGTAAATCACTTGATTCGCAATCCACAACCCATCGATTCCCTTGGTGCACTCTCTAATGACCAAAAATTTGATTACCTCATCGCCTGTATAGAATTGATCTATGCCGATCACAAAATCTTTGAAAGTGAATTGATTTTTGTCAAAAGCATTGCCATTAAACTTGGCTTTAAGAAAAGCGTGGTGGAATATTTGATTCAGAATTTTGACAAAACAGCCCGTAATGATTTAAAATCAAAGGTTTTGATCGATTATCTCTGATTCCTGTCCCGTTTTTCCTCTCCATTCTCGAAAAATTGTAAATCAATTGCCATAAAATCGGCAAAACGTGATAAATTTGCGGTCTTATTTTTAAATCCTGGGGATGGTAAGGGATTTTAGCATCAACATTCTCGGCCTTAGTAAAGGTGTTCACCAATTCGAATTTCAGTTGGGAGAAGGCTTTTTCAGGAAATATGGCCAGGAAGTAGTTTCTAATGGTAAGTTTACTGCCCAGGTCTCTCTTGATAAAAGGGAGTCGTTCATTGAAGTTGATTTCAAAATTGAAGGAAACACGAATTTAACGTGTGATCGGAGCTTGGATGAATTTGACCATCCGGTGTCGATCCACAAGAAAGTGGTCTTCAAGTATGGCGAAGAAGCCAAAGAAATCAGCGATGAGATTTACACCATCACCAGCGACCAGGCTGAACTGGAATTGGGGCAACAGATGTATGAGTTCATTGTTTTGGAAATACCAATCAAGAAACTCCACCCCCGTTTTCGCGAAGATGATGATGAAAGTGAAGGCAAGGTTATTTATACATCGGCTACCGAAACCGATGAAACGACCGATCCTCGATGGGAAATGTTAAAAAAGTTAAAGTAGAATATAAATTTTTAGGTTATGCCAAATCCGAAACGAAAAACCTCCAAAACGCGCAGGGATAAAAGAAGAACCCATTACAAAGCTGTAGCAAAAGCATCGGCTGTGTGCCCTACAACAGGAGAACACCACCTGCCCCACCGTGCCTTTTGGCACGAAGGCAAATTATACTTCAAAGGAAACGTGGTAATGGAGAAAGAAGTACTGGCATAATACGCCATGACCATTTTTTCAACGATCAATCATTTACCAGTTTTTACTTATTGTATAAGCTACAATTGAACTAATATAATTGCCCGGTTGAAAATCAATCGGGCATTTTCTTTTTTAAAGCAGGCAAAAAGCTATGAATAAAATCAGGGCAGCCATTACCGGAGTTGGAGGATATGTACCCGACTATGTGCTCACCAACAAAGAGCTGGAAACGATGGTAGATACTACCGATGAGTGGATCACTTCTCGCACCGGCATCAAAGAGCGCAGAATTTTGAAGGGTGATAACGTGGGGGTATCAGTAATGGGTATTGCGGCTGTAAAAGACATGCTTGCCAAAACCAAGATCGATCCAAAGGAAATTGATTGCATCATCTTCGCAACCATCACTCCCGACCTTACATTTCCGGCTACAGCCAATATTGTTGCAACCGCTGTGGGCGCAACCAATGCTTTCAGTTATGATTTAGCAGCCGCTTGTTCAGGCTTTATCTACGGGCTAAACACAGGTGCCAGCTTCATCCAGTCTGGTATGTATAAGAAAGTAGTGGTAATTGGTGGCGATAAAATGTCGGCGATCCTCGACTACACAGATCGCACTACATGTATCATTTTTGGCGATGGCGCCGGATGCGTTTTGCTGGAGCCCACCACCGAAGATGTAGGTGTAATCGATTCAATTTTAAAGAGTGACGGTGCCGGTGAAGCTTATCTGCACATGAAGGCGGGCGGTAGCCGATTGAGACCCTCGCACGAAACCGTTGACAAACGTCTTCATTACGTTTATCAAGAGGGCTCGGCTGTTTTCAAATTTGCCGTAACTAATATGGCCGACGTTGCAGCACAAGTAGCCGAACGAAACCATCTGACTCCTGAAACCATTAATTGGCTGGTACCTCATCAGGCCAACAAAAGAATTATTGATGCTACCGCCAGTCGCGTTGGTATCAGTGAGAATAAGGTAATGATGAATATTGAGCGCTACGGCAACACCACGGGCGGCACCATTCCTCTTTTGTTGTGGGATTATGAAAAGCAATTGAAAAAAGGGGACAACCTGATTATCGCAGCTTTTGGCGGCGGATTTACGTGGGGAGCCATTTATGTAAAATGGGCTTATAATAGACCGTAGACATTAGGATTGGAATTTGGAACTTAGGGACTTATTTTAGATTTTAAATTTTGATTAAAACATGGCAACGGTATCTGATCTGAACAAGGGGAGTTATATCCGCTACAATGGCGAAGTAGTGCAGGTGGAAGAATTACAACACCGTACTCCTGGCAACTTGCGGGCATTTTATCAGGTGAAAATGCGCAACGTGCGCAATGGTAAAATAGTTGAAAACCGCTTTCGCCCTGGCGATGCTGTTGATCAACTTCGGGTAGAAACAAAAGAGTATCAATATCTGTATCAGGATGGTGACAGCCTGGTGTGTATGGACAACCAGACCTTTGAGCAAATCTATTTGGATAAGGTATTACTTGGCGATTCTGTCAACTACATTAAAGAAGGAGTTACTTTGCTAATCGCATTTGAGAACGGCGTGCAGCCAATAACTGCCGAAGCCCCGGCTCATGTGGTGGTAAACGTTACTTATACAGAGCCTGGAGTTCAAGGTGATACGGCAACACGCACACTCAAAGCTGCAACCATTGATACGGGAGCAGAAATCCGTGTACCTTTATTTGTCAACACAGGTGATAATATTAAGATTAAAACAGCCAGTGGTGAATATGTTGAACGCGTAAAATAAATTTTCATGGCATCAAACAAAAATGGCGGAGTGAAAAGTACCAAGTCCTCACGCCCCTCTTCTGAACCAAAAAATCAAACTGAAATGAAAACCACAGAAATCAGAGATCTCATCGACTTTATAGCACAGTCTGGGTTGAACGAAGTTAATGTTGAGACCAAAGAATTAAAGCTCCACATCAAACGTGAGCCTGACCAAAAAGTATTAAAATCAGCTGCACCTATGATGGCCGCACCAGTGGCCGTGGCAGCACCCGCACCGGTTGCGGCTGCGGCAGCCCCTAAGGCAGAAAAACCGGTCGCCCCCGCTGGAAAAAATACCGTAGACATCAAGTCTCCTATGATTGGTACGTTTTACAGGTCTTCAAATCCCGATTCACCCCCGCTTATTTCTGTGGGCGATAAGGTGACCAAAGGGCAAGTGGTTTGCATCATTGAGGCGATGAAATTATTCAACGAAATTGAATCGGAAGTTTCAGGCACAATTGTGAAGGCTATGGTGGAAAACTCTTCACCTGTTGAGTACGATCAGATTTTGTTTGTAGTAGAGCCTGACTAAAAAGTTAAACGTTAATAGTTTAATCGTTAGTGGTCCATTTGAAATCTTAACGGTCAGCTGTTAACTAATAGCAATTAACTAATAACGAATTTATGTTTAAGAAAATATTGATTGCCAACCGGGGAGAGATTGCACTACGTATCATTCGCACGTGTAAGGAGATGGATATTAAAACAGTGGCCGTCTATTCTACTGCCGATCGCGAGAGTCTCCATGTAAGGTTCGCCGACGAGGCCGTTTGCATTGGTGATGCTCCCAGCAAGGATTCTTACCTGAATATTCCACGGATCATTTCGGCCGCCGAAATTACCAACGCAGATTCAATTCATCCTGGCTACGGATTCTTGTCTGAGCGTGCTGAGTTCTCGGCCATTTGTCACGAATACGGAATCAAATTCATCGGCCCTACACCAGCTATGATCAATTCCATGGGCGATAAGGCAACTGCCAAAGACACCATGAAGAAGGCCGGAGTACCAACGATTCCGGGATCGGATGGATTGCTGTCTTCTGTTGAAGAAGGAAAAGCGATTGCCAAGAAAATAAAGTATCCCGTTATCGTTAAAGCTACTGCCGGTGGTGGTGGTAAAGGTATGCGTATCATCAACGAAGAAAGCGAATTTCAAAAAGCGTGGGATGATGCTAAGCGTGAAGCCGGTGCTTCTTTTGGCAACGACGGGTTATACCTTGAAAAATTTGTAGAAGAACCTCGTCACATTGAAATACAGGTGGTTGGAGACCAATATGGTAAAGTGTGCCACCTCTCCGAACGCGATTGCTCCATTCAAAGAAGACATCAAAAATTAGTAGAAGAAACTCCGTCACCTGTAGTAAGTCAGGAATTGCGTGAGCGTATGGGTGAAGCTGCTATCAAAGGCGCCAAAGCAATTAACTATGAAGGTGCCGGCACTATCGAATTTTTGGTGGATAAGCACGGCGATTTCTATTTTATGGAAATGAACACCCGTATTCAGGTGGAACATCCTATTACTGAAGAAGTAACTAACTATGATTTGATTAAAGAACAGATCAAAGTTGCTGCGGGTGTACCTATTTCAGGGAACAACTACTACCCTACGTTGTATGCAATGGAGTGCCGTATCAATGCTGAAGACCCCGCTAACGGATTCCGTCCTTCACCAGGCAAGATCATTAACTTACATAAACCAGGCGGCCACGGCGTGCGTATAGATAGCCACGTATATGCGGGTTATACAATACCACCCAATTACGACTCCATGATTGGTAAGTTGATTACTACCGGCCAATCGCGAGAGGAAGTAATTACCCGAATGAAACGTGCGTTGAGCGAATTTATAATTGAAGGTGTAAAAACGACAATTCCTTTTCACCTTAAACTTATGGATAATGCGATCTTCCGTTCTGGCAAGTTCACAACTAAGTTTTTAGAAACATCATTCGACTTTTCACAGTTGAAATAAATCCGATAAGCCATCTAAAAAGTCTTCGTGTAATCCGCGAAGACTTTTTTCATTTTGGCCAATGCGCTCTCCGTCCGATTCATTAAATTCGCAATCCATTTTATTCACTATGAAGACAATCAACGATATTAATTTCAAAGGCAAACGAGCACTTATCCGTGTAGACTTCAATGTGCCGTTGGATAAGAGTTTAAATGTCACCGATGATAACCGCATTCGCGCAACGGTACCTACCATAAAGAAAATTCTGAGCGATGGAGGCAGTTGCATCCTCATGTCACACCTCGGGAGGCCGAAGGACGGACCGGAAGACAAATATTCGCTTAAGCATACCGTAAAAACAACTGAGCAATTACTTGGAGTCACCTTAAAGTTTGCCAATGACTGTATTGGAGAAGATGCCTATAATCTGTCAAAATCGCTCCAGTCGGGCGAAGTCCTCCTTTTGGAAAATCTTCGTTTTTACAAACAAGAAGAAAAGGGCGACCTCGCATTCGCGGAAAAACTCTCTAAACATGGGGATATTTATGTGAATGATGCTTTTGGCACCGCTCACCGGGCGCACGCAAGCACAGCAATTGTGGCTCAATTTTTCAAAGAAAAATGCGCAGGTCTTGTTATGGCTGCCGAATTGGCCAATGCCAAGAAAGTATTGGAGAATACTGCAAAGCCTTTTACGGCCATCATGGGTGGAGCAAAAATCTCCGATAAAATTCTGATCATTGAAAAGCTCCTTGATAAAGTAAACCACCTGATCATCGGAGGTGGTATGGCGTACACATTCTTCAAAGCACTTGGCGGAAATATTGGTAAGTCTTTGGTAGAAGAAGATAAACTTGATCTGGCCAAAGAGCTTATTCAAAAAGCCAAAAGTAAAGGCGTAGAATTACACCTCCCTATTGATTCTGTAATTGCTGATAAGTTCGATGCACAGGCAAACACCGAAATAGCCAACAACAATGCCATCAAGCCCGAGTGGATGGGCCTTGACATTGGCCCGCAGGCGCGTGAGGTTTTTGCCAAAGTAATTGAAAGCTCAAAGACGATCTTGTGGAATGGGCCTATGGGCGTTTTTGAAATGGAGAAGTTTGAAAAAGGAACAAAGTCAATTGCTGAAGCAGTAGTACGCGCAACAGAAACGGGAGCTTTTTCTCTTATCGGCGGAGGTGATTCTGCTGCTGCAGTAGCAAAGTTTGGCTTCGAAGAAAAAGTGAGCTATGTCTCCACAGGTGGTGGTGCACTTCTTGAATACTTTGAAGGAAAAGTACTGCCCGGCGTAAAGGCCTTAGAATGAATTTAGATATCGCCTAATTGAGGACGGATGATAATTTCTTCGATCACACTCCTTTCGGAGATGGCATAAGCACTGTACACCGTCTCTGCAACGTCTTCCGGCCTTATAAACCGTTCTTCCGGCAGCACAGTGCCTTCCCAGCTTGAGGTAAGTGTAGCACCCGGCATCACCGATGTCACACGTATTCCGTAAGGTTTCAATTCTTCTCTTAATACCTTGGAGAAACCAAGCATGGCAAATTTTGAAATGGAGTAAGATCCTCCATTAGGATAAGCCATAAAGCTGGCAATGGAGCACATATTAATAATCAGGCCACGCTTTTTTTTAATCATGTTTCCTACCAGCCCTCTCGTCAGGTGGTATGCACTGTAGAGATTAGTATTGATCATGCTCTCCAGCGCTCCATCTTCCTCGTTCACAATTTTACCTGGAACAAAATATCCCGCATTGTTTATCAAAACTTCAATAGGCCTGCCTAAGTCATTTACAAATTGAGCAAAATCAAGTACCTGTTGTTTATCAGACACGTCAGTTGGCTTCGTGAAAACCTTAACTGAAAACTCCTTTTCGAAAGATTTTTTAAGATTGACCAGATCATCGTTACCTCTGGCATTCACCACCAAATCAAATCCAGCCTTGGCAAAACGCTCGCACAGCGCACGGCCAATTCCCATGGTTGCACCGGTTATCACTGCCAACTTGTTCATCGGAAATTATTTTATCTTTGAGCAATATAGCATTTCCATATTTTGGATGAAATGCGTAAGGCGAGCTTAGGCTCTTAAATAGATCACAATGAGTGGGTTTGGTAAGTATATGATATTTCTGGGGTCGTTGTTTGTACGTAGAGAATCCTTTGCGACATACTACAAGCTGGTTTTAGAAGAGTGTATTCAAATCGGGATCAACTCAGCACTTCTTTTCATCTTGGTCTCAACATTTATAGGCGCGGTAACTACGGTTCAAACCGCATTTAATATGGTAAGCCCCTTAATTCCGAGGTTCGTGATTTCTCAGGTTGTGCGCGAAATGACTGTACTTGAACTTGCCCCCACAATTATGGCGCTTATATATGCCGGCAAAATTGGCTCAAGCATGGCTGGCGGTCTGGGTACAATGCGAATCACAGAACAGATCGATGCGCTGGAAGTAATGGGTATCAATTCCTCGTCCTACTTAGTGTTGCCTAAAATAATTGCATCAGTGTTGATGTATCCATTACTAGTAATTTTAGCTGGAGTGTGTGCTCTGGTTGGTGGATATTTGGTAGGAACAGTAGCCGGCATACTCACTCCCACCGAATATGTATCGGGTCTTCGTTTTTCATTCAACCCTACAGAAATTTCATTTGCACTAACGAAATCTTTTGTATTTGCTTTTTTAATAGCATCGATATCTTCCTTTAAGGGCTACTTCACCAAAGGCGGGGCTCTTGAAGTAGGAATTGCAACTACAGAGGCTGTAACCACAAGCGTTATTTCAATATTATTGGCCGATTACCTTCTTGCCAACCTGTTATTGCGATGATCAAGATCAAAGATATTTCTAAGGCATTTGGAGACAAAACTGTGCTGGATGGCATCAGTGCAGAATTTGACAAAGGAAAAACAAATTTGATTATTGGATCAAGTGGAACCGGGAAAAGTGTGCTCCTAAAATGTATTGTAGGGCTGATCAACCCGGATGAGGGACGCGTTTTCTATGACTTACGAAACTTCACCGAAGCCGACAAAGAAATAAAGTCAGAGATTCGCCGCGAAATTGGGATGCTCTTTCAGGGAGGAGCATTATTCGATTCTAAAAATGTAGAAGAGAATGTGATGTTTCCGTTGGACGTGCTTACAAAAATGCCTTTGGATGAAAAGCGTGACCGGGCAAATCTTTGTTTAAAAAGAGTAGGCTTGGAGAATTCAAATCAAAAAGCGGTGTCTGAAATCAGCGGTGGCATGAAAAAACGAGTGGGCATCGCGCGTGCCATTGTAAACAATCCCAATTACTTATTTTGCGATGAACCCAACTCAGGTCTGGATCCTCAAACTTCTATTTTGATTGACGAACTGATTCACGAGATAACCCACGAACTCGATATCACCACGATCGTAGTTACTCACGATATGAATTCAGTAATAGGAATCGGTGAAAATATTATTTTCCTTTATAAAGGTCATAAACTTTGGGAAGGCAACCACACCGAGATCACTCACTCAGGCGTAGAAGAGCTTGACGACTTCGTCTTTGCTAACAAAGTGATGAGTCAGATGCGAAAGCAGTAACAAGAAGGTGATTTAATCCTTGTTGCTATTGACCATTAACTAACAACGTTTCACCATCTACTCGTACCGCAAACTCTTAATTGGATTGACCAAAGCTGCCTTAGCTGCGTGATAACTTACCGTCAGCATTGATACGAGGAAACAAAGTACAGCAGCTATTATTAATGTTATCGTGCCAACTTCAACGTGATACGCATAAGTTTTAAGAAACCAGTGATCCATAAAATACCACCCTACCGGGCAGCCAATCACGGTTGCAATTAACACTAACAACGCAAATTCTTTGGCCATCAACTGCATAAGACCGGGTACGCTCGCTCCCATTACCTTCCGTACACCCAGTTCCTTGGTACGTTGCTCAGCCGAAAAAGCAGATAGTCCAAAAAGCCCGAGGCAAGAAATAATAATAGACAGGCCAGAGAAGTAGTTAAATAGTTTTCCGAATCGATCTTCCGTCTTGTATAAATTATCCCAGTCCTGATCCAGCAAGTTCGATTCAAATGGATACGAAGCTGCATATTGCTTGCTGACTTTCTCCATTGCTTTTAGCGCTCCTGAAAGTTGTCCTTCTTTGTGACGCACAAAAATAATATTGAACCAATCGGGGTCGTAAAGCATAAAAAGAGGTTCTACTTTATCGTGTACCGACTGAAAATGAAAGTCTTTCACCATACCAATGATTTTTCCCTTGCGGTTCTTCCAAAGGGTCAATGGTTGATCTACCGGATTTTCGAAGCCCATCGCCTTTGCCGCAGCTTCATTCACAATAAAATTGGCAGTATCTGTGGTTAGCTCCTGCTTAAAACTTCTCCCCAGTTTCATGGTCATCCCAAGGCTTTGGATAAAATTATAATCAACCGAAAAATTTGAAAACAAAGTTCTTTGATTCGGATCTTTACCTTCCCATTCAAGGCCGGAAGTAGAATTACCAAAATCAATAGGGTTAGCACTAGAAAGCGAAGCAATCTCAACAGACGGATCTTTCAGCAATTCTTCACGAATGGCATCGCCATGCTTTTGCATATCCCCTCTCATACACATGTACGTGAGATTTTTACGGTCCATACCAATGTCTTTGCTTTTAATAAAATTCAATTGACGAAAGACTACTATGGTGCTGATAATTAATATGATTGAAAAGCAGAATTGTGTAACGACCAGAACTTTTCTAAACCTCGACGCACCAGTCCCGCTCTTTATCTGCCCTTTTAACACGCGGGCAGGATTAAAACCTGATATGTAGAGAGCCGGATAACTGCCTGAAACGAGTCCAGTGAACACAATCACGGAAATGAATATTACCATTGGTTGCCCGGCAAACAGATCTAGTGTAAGTTTTTTCCCTGCGATTTCATTAAACAACGGGAGCATGAGATACGTGATTAAAATCGCCAACAATGATGAAAAAATCACCATCACCATTGATTCAGCTAAAAACTGAAATGCCAATTGCCTCTTCACTGCGCCAACTGTTTTACGGAGTCCTACTTCCTTAGCGCGTTTAGCCGATTGCGCTGTTGTCAGGTTCATGAAGTTAATGCTGGCTATCAAAAGCACTAATATTGCTACTACGAAGAATATCCTTACGCTTTCAATCCGCCCTCCGGCCAACTTACCATTCTCAAATTTGCCATAGAGGTAGGCATCTTTCAGTGGCTGAATAATCAATTCAATATTTTTACTTTCTTCCGTGTGGTTATTAATCTCATGCTTCAGTTTCTCGGCCAGAAGAACAGGGTCTGTCTTATCTCTCAATAAAATATTCGTTCGAATATTATTGTTACCCCAAGAAGCCAGCCAGTCTTTGTTCTTGTTAAAAAACCATTCGAAAGACATTAAAAAATCAAATTGTATCGAGGATGTTCCTGGAATATCTTTCAGCACCCCGGTAACCGAAAAACTCTCACCGGCATCCATTACGAGGGCTTTCCCAAGCGGATCGTCGTCGCCAAAGAATTTCTTTGCCATCGCCTGACTGATAACAATAGCGTGATTGTCCTTCAGACATGAATTAATATCACCTTTGATCAGGGGAAATGTATGCATCAATGTAAAATCCTGATCTACAAAGCGACCTTCCTCATAAAAATTTTTCTCGCCAATTTGAAATAACCTTCGTTCAGGCCAGGTAATACGTGTAGCCATTTCGATTTCAGGGAAACGTTCTTTCAATACGGGAGCCATAGGCCCAGGCGTAGAATTGAAAGTAAATAGTTGTCCTGCCGAATAGGTTTGATTTTCGAGCACACGGTAAAGACGGTCGTTCTTTTTATGAAACCCGTCGGTGGTAAGTTCGTCGCGAACCCAAAGGAAAATAATGAGGCTGCAAGAAATACCAAAAGCAAGACCCACAATATTAATAAATGAAAAAGCTTTGTTCCTTATCAAGCCGCGAAAGGTAACAAGCAAGTAGCTTTTAATCATATGCATGAAGGTTGGTGCAAAGACAGATCGTAATTAAAATAGTTGCAACGATTATACTCTCCTGTCAAAGAAAGGTTACAAGGCCAAATGACTTATTTACGTTCAAGTTTTATGAAAAAAGTGGTTCCCGACTGAGTCTTTGTCTCAAACCAAATCTCCCCACCCATTTGTTCAATCCCTTGCTTTGCAATAGCAAGTCCCAATCCTGATCCGGTCTTTTTTGTGCTAAAATGCGGCAGGAAAATTTTTTCACGTAATTCCGGGACAATGCCCGTACCGTTGTCGCGAAACCGGATGATGCAATATTCGTCTTGTGGTAGAATTGATATCTCTACCGACACAGACTTACCCTTTGACCCGGACTGCAATCCATTTAAAATGATATTCGAAAAAATTCTGCCGAGCAACTGCCTGTCACCTTGAATAAAAACCGGCTTTGATGACTCCTCGAACCTGACTTCTCCACTACCATGGTTTTCAAAGAGAGCAACTGCATTCGGTATTAATTCGGCTACATCAACCCTCGATAAAACCAACTCCGGCATTGCAGCAAAAGCACTGAATGATCCTGCGATATTGTTGAGGGTTTCAACCTGAGCCATTAACATTTTTACAGATTGTTGCGTTTTCTCACTGGTGAGGCTCCCATTTACCATCACTTGTTCAAGCTGTTGCAAAGTTAATTTCATTGGAGTGAGGGGATTTCTTATTTCGTGCGCCACTTGTTGGGCTATTTCACGCCATGCGTTCTCCTTTTGGCTGAGAGTAAGTTGGGTTTTACTTTGCTCGAGATTGCTCAACATTTTATTGTACTCTTTTACCATCAAACCGATTTCATCATTTGCTTTCCATTCCATCGGTTGATTTTTGTCAAGAGTAGTTGCTTTCAGTTTCTTGGCAATGAACCGGAGTGGAGAAGTAAGTTTGTTAATTGTATTAAATGTCAGGAATGAAAATAGAATAAATACTACGGTAAAAGTGACAAGTATGTTTGTAAGCACATTTATCTTTGCGCTTTCGGAACCAGATTCAAAAAAAGGAAGTTCCAGGATACCTACAAGCTGCCCCGTACTGGCAGATTTGATAGCAAAAAATGAACTAGTGTATTCAAGGGAGCCAATATGCGCCTGAACATTTACTGTATTATACTTTTGAACGACAATCTTCTCCCATGCACCACGATCCGGCAAAGGCATGGTCAACTGATCTTTGAAAATTGTTGGCTGGCTTGTAGCAAGTAGTTTACCATCTTGCGAGAACAGGTTGGCATCAACATTTGAAGCCCTTGTCGTTTCGGCTAATTTGTTTTTTAATTCATCGGGTAGCTCGTTGGAATTTATTTTATCAAGTAAACCTGAAACGCTTTCCGTAATTAATTGACCCTTATCCCGAATTTCTTTCTCAAGCTGCGCTTCGTTTGACTGGGTGATCAATCGTAACGCAATCGTACTTACAACAATTAGGGGCAACAAGAATGCTAAATAAGCATAGATCTGAATCCGTGTAGAATAGTTCAAAGTTTGTCTTCTTCTCACAAGGTCAATGGAATAGAGTATCATCAAAAGAATGACCAGAGCTACGCCTATAACAAACAGAAAAGAAAAATTTGCAAGTATGTAAAACGCAGGGTACTCCTTTACAACCACTGCGGCTCGTTTACCTGCATCGTCCTCTGCTGCTACGATCCAGTTGTCCTGATATTTGATGCCCGTAGAATACAGTCTTAGATCATTTAACAACCGTGTGTCAAAATCCCGATCAAAATTGAAGCTGCCAAAGTTTCCAATAGATTTACCATGATTAAAAAAAATGTAACTAAAATCTTTGCTGTCAATAGATTGTGCAAAACGATTATCTACTAAGAGTTCGGGGTAAACCTGCCGGGGTGTAAACCGTTTTAATGACAAATCGAGTATTACGTATCCTTGTAAATTATTTTTCTCATTTAATTGTATCACTGCCAGATAATGTTTAACCGTCTCATCGCTCGAACTTCGTATCCGGTAAATACCATTATACCCGGTTTTATTTGCTTCATCCTGAAAGTCTTTAAGAAACGAAGCAAAATCAGTACTTGATTCGCCATCTGCGGGATTACCATCGGCATGATAAAAATTAATGGTAACAGTATACCGGTCAAAGTAATTACTAAGAAGCTGTTGCTTTATCTTCTGCCGAACAATATTCTTGGATAATAATGGGTTGTCGAGACTTGCATTAATAAAGGGATCATTTGAAATTCGTAATGATGTTTCGTTCAACAAGTATTCACCGAGTACATCCCGGTTAATAAGATTGGCAGCAGATGAGAACATTGACCTCAATTTTTGTTCTTCAGAAAATCGCCAAATCCCTAATGCGCCCTGGGCAGCGTAGGCAATAATGGCTATTATCAAAAAAGAGAATGTACGATAACCAACGATTGCAAATACTCGCAAGTAGGATAAAGAATAAATCAGCAAAAAATAAACTGTACCGACGAATAACGTGATCCAATAGTTAAGCCCCGAGAATAAAAAGTAAGAAGTGAAGAGCAAAGCAGAAAGCAAAAGACAAGCCGTAAATTCTCCGGGTTTCATCAATCTTGCCCATCGCACAAAAATAGTAACGAACAAGAATGAACTGATACAACCAAATACAAATGCCAAAAGAATTAATATACGTAAGCCATCAAACGCTACACCTGTTGTGACGTCAATAGAAATTGACGAGTCATGGAAAATTGACTCTACAAAAAGATGCGGAAATAGAAAAGAAAAGTATGAAGCTGTAAGCAGGAGTAATGTCAACAACCATTTCCTTTTGGTGCTTACTTTATAACTCTTCTTAACAAAATCGAAACGTGAATAGATTCGGAATATGTAAGCACAGGTTAAAGTGACTATGAGAGCGTTTAGAAAAAAATCTCCAGGTGAGGCATTGAAGGAAGATGAGGCAAAATATTTCGAATCAAAAAATCTGGAATACATCCAGCGTTCAGGAAATAACAATTGCACCATGGCAATTCGAATACCAGCCAGGGCCAAAAACAAAAACAAAAAACCAGAAAAGTATTTCTTGTCTGCTTGCATCTGACGCGTCTTGTAAAAGATCCCAGATAGGAAAGAAAGTATAGCGGCAAAAGCAAGAGCGAGTGAAATTTTATTGTCGTTCAATACCCCAGTTGGGGCCTGAACTCTAAATAAGCAATCAGAACCAAGGCAAACTGGGGCGCTGGAAACACTAGTATTATTTAAAATTTTTACCCCCTGTATCGGGAAAATCTTCTCATTCCAGCTCGGGAAGAGATAACGATTGGTAATTTCAAAACCGGTGCGCAAAGGAATTATTCCTACAAGTGATTTACCATTCCCTAACAGGCTCTGATAAACAATCCAGTCCTTTCGCGGGGTCTGTACCAATTTCAATTTATCATCTCCTTCAAAATCATGTTCATCGACGGGGTAATCAGTCTTGCTCCATTTTTTTATTTTTCCATTCTCCAGAAGAAAAAACGGCCTTTTAAGTATCGACCAATCAATCAATGTATCACTTAAAATTAACTGCGCTTCCGTTTCCAGCTTAGCAAGCTCCTGCCCTAGATTTTTAGCAATTTCGATGGAGAGGTAATCATCAGAGATGGCTTTGGGGTTTAAATAATCATAACCAATAGCCGTGGCTAAAAGCAAGACACCAGAAATAAATAAAAGTGGTAGCTTCTTCATACCCAAAAAATGCTAGGTTCGTACAGATGACTGAAAGACTCATTCATGCACAAAGCTCCCCCTAAACCTACACGATTTAGCGGAGCATAAAAAATCAATCCTCTTTCCGAGTCAAGCCGCCGAACCAGTACAGAAATAATATTCTGGAATAGCGAAAGCTTACAGGTATGAAAAGAAAAGCCGAAACAATAATGGCAGTGATGTATACCCAATCGGGTGGGTCAAGGAAAAAATAAAGCAAAAACCAAACGGCACCAAAAATAGCGATAGTAAAAGCATAGCTTACATACAACGCCCCAAAATAAAATCCCGGCTCGGGCTCAAAACTCGCATCACAAGTTGCACAAGACTGATTCATCTCGCTGAATTTCCTGAATTGCGACAGCGGATACTTGAAAATATAACCTTCGTGACACCGTGGACATCTACCCTGCCAAAGTGCCTCCAATCGATTTCTCTGCATTTCTTTTGCTGGTTCTATACCAAAGATAGGCCAATACGCTCACAAAAAGATAAGGAGCAATAAACAAATACAATATTCCAAAATTGATTCCTGCCGCTATGCCAATGTTCCCATTGCTAATATTGTTTTCAAGTGTAGCCTTGCACATAGCACACTGTGCAGATGAGCTCACCGCGCTAACTACCAACAAACAAAATGTAATTATAATTTTCACTTATAGTATGGGCTGATCATCAAATAAACCACTACACCTGTGACAGCTACATAAAGCCACAATGGGAAAGTAAATTTAGCCAATCGCTTATGTCTTTCAAAGTTGCCGGCCAGCGCTCTCGAAAAGGTAAACAAGACAAATGGGATCACTGTAATTGAGAGAATAATGTGTGTTACCAATATAAAAAAATACAAGTATCGAATAAATCCTACGCCTCCATACGTAGTCGTTTCGCTCGTAATGTGATAAAGTACATACATCACAAGGAACAAGCCTGACAATAAAAGGCAAATCTTATTAACCAATTCGTGCCTTGCGCGGTTTCCATTTTTTATGGATATGTACGAGACCACTAATAAAACTGCTGTGACACCATTTATAGTAGCATAGATGGGTGGTAAAAATGAAAAATCATACCCAGGAATCTTTACACCAAATAGGGCGGCCACGGCAATCGGGATCACCACAGAGAGTACTACAATTAATTTTTTGTACGGTTCGGTCTTTTTTTGCATTAGTATTTCTTTAAAAGAATTTTCAATTCAACCTCCAGGCGATCAATCTCTTCTCGACTATTGAGTGCGTAATATCCGCGTATTCGTTTTTGATCATCGATGAGCACTACTTTAAAAGGGTCTCTTATAAATAAGGAGCATCTTTTCCATTCTGCCAACCGGTCGGCTACAACCACATTCATATCTATTATTTGAACTTCGGAAGAATCTGATCCTTCGCATGCACGTGCTAATTCCCTTCGTTCGACCTCGCTCGCATCCGTTACTAACAATAAATTATGATGTCGCCATCCTATCGCTTGCAAAGAGGTATCACTCAGCCGATACTGCCCTTGGCTGGTCACACTACAATCAGATGAGATATACGTGACACCTTCCTGATAATAAATCGGTATGTCAAATTGGTTCTTTCCAAAGTTTCTTAGAAAAACAAAAACCAAGACTGGCAATACAAGCGCAAGCAGCAAATAGACGATCTTCTTATTCATTGAAAATTGGAAATAAAGAAGGCTAAAGTCTCATCAACCTTAGCCTCTTTTATTGTTATCAGATTATAATCAGAATTTCAGAAAGTTGATATCAGAGAGTTTCATTCCTTCATAAACAAACGCTACCAGCATCCAGATAATAAAAACTGTCGGAATCAGGATAGACCAAATCAGGACTTTCGCTTCGTGGCGCAGATGCATAAACTCACCAACAATGTAAAATGCTTTAATGATAGTCATACCCACAAAAATTGCGGTCTTCAACGAACCATGTCCCATCGTAAATGCGACTATAAATTCAAATATTGTGATTACCAATAAGATGCCTGCAACTTTCCACAAGTGCATGATCTTTTCTTTGTCCGGAGGAAGAACAACTACCTGAGGTTCGTGTGAATCGTGCGCCATAGTTTTAAAATTTAAACGAGGTAATAAAATGTAAACACAAATACCCAAACTAAATCTACAAAGTGCCAGTACAACCCGACCTTTTCCACCATCTCATAACTTCCTCTGCGGTTGTAAACACCCGTTACAGTATTATAATAAATCAAGAAATTTAAAAGTACACCGCTGAATACGTGGAAACCGTGAAAACCAGTGATGAAGAAAAAGAAGTCAGCAAAATCATGAGGTCCATACTGGTTTTCATGAAGGTTGGCTCCATAAATGACTCGTGATATCCATTCGCCATTTACAAATTCTTTAATAGTGGTTCCAGATTCCGTACCAACAATAAAGTGTGTCCACTCCCATGCCTGGCAACTTAAGAAAGTTATACCCCCAAGAATTGTCCACAACATCCATTTTTCTACTGCTTTTTGATCCATCCGGTGACCAGCTTCAACAGCCAATACCATCGTTACACTGGACATGATCAAAACGAAGGTCATGATACCCACAAATACAAGTGGCAATGCCATGCCGTGCAGAAAAGGAACTGCTTCAAAGACTTTCTCGGGGATCGGCCAGTATTCAGGCGAGAAAACAAATGCATCGTGAGCCCCCGTAAATGCAGGATGTGATGAACGGATCAGTCCGTAAGTAATTAATAACCCCGAAAAGGTGAATGCATCTGAAAGCAGGAAGAACCACATCATAAGTTTGCCATAGCTGACGCCCATCGGGGACACTCCGCCATCCCAAACGTTTCTTCCAGTAATAGTAGTGGCTGTAGATTGTGACATGTTAATTAGTTTACCTGTACAATAATAAGAAGATGAACAAATATAGCCAAAGGCCGCCTAAAAAATGCCAGTAAGTTGTGCACATTTCTACTTGGGCCATGTTTTTTGAATGTATTCGGCCTTTAAAAGCCGAGATCAAAACGATCAGAAGAAAAACAATTGCGCTGATGATATGGAGAGCATGCAACCCCGTTAAAATATAAAGAAATGAGCCCGATGGATTGCCAACCAGATAAATACTGCCAGCCACCAATTGCTTCCAACCGAAAAATTGGCCTATCAGAAACAGAAGACCAAGTATGGTAGTAATCAATACCATCGTCTTAGTCATTTCCTGATTGTCTTTCTTTGCCGCAAAGAAAGCCCACTGCATAGAAACGCTGCTTCCTATGATTATTATAGAAGTTAGATAAAAAAGAGATGGGAGCTCAAAAAATACCCAGTTGCCTTCAGCTTGCCTAACAATATAAGCTGACGTCAATGACATAAAAAGCATCATCACGCTTGCCAAAAACAACCACATCCCGAACTTCTTCGGGTGCATAGCCATCGGCTTCTTAGGCTCTTCTACGATTCGAAGGTCAACGATCTCTTCCATGTTTATACTTTATCCAACAAATAAGCAATTTGCACTATAGGCAAATACAAAAACGACCCAAACATAATTCGTAATGCCGATTGGCGATTGCCTGTTTTCATTAGAGAAAATGTCTGAGCAAAAAAAGCAACACCGCAAACAGTAGCTACAATTGCCGAGTTCAATCCAGTAATTCCAAATTTTGCCGGCAACAATCCCAAGGGAATAAGGAACATGGTATAAACCATAATTTGAATAGCCGTATTTAAATCTTTTCCACCGCCGGAAGGCAATAGTTTAAAACCAGCTTTTTTATAGTCATCATCGGCTACCCAGGCAATTGCCCAAAAGTGTGGAAACTGCCAGATGAACTGAATTCCAAAAATGATCATCGCCTCATGGCTTATCGAATTAGTTGCAGCAATCCAGCCAAGCAATGGCGGTAACGCCCCAGGAATTGCTCCCACAAAAACTGCAATGGGGCCCACCCTTTTCAAAGGCGTATAGACAAAACTGTACAACACCATTGAAACAAATGAGAGAAGTACTGTAAAGAGGTTGGTAAAAATAGTAAGTATTAAAAAGCTTAGAGTCATGCAAATAATCGCAAAGACGATCGCTTCATTGACGGAAATCCGGCGCGTTGGAATTGGGCGGTTCATGGTGCGGTTCATGATTTTATCAAGATCCCGCTCAATGATTTGATTGATACAAACTGATGCACCAGAGAGCAGAAAGCCACCCAGGGTGAGCATCAATAAAACCGTCCAGTTAATATTCCCTTGGGCTGCCAACGCGTAACCAAAAGCACAAGAGAAAGCAACCAAAAATGAAAGTCGCATTTTCAAAAGTTCCAGGTAAGCTCTCGCTTTCGCGGATGCAAATGAAAAACCTGAAAGTGCCTGTGTTTGTCCTGAAATCATTTCACTTATCTATCAAATCCCCGCCCGTTTTCATTTTGAAAAACAAAAGCAACTGAATCCCAAAAGTGACGGTGGCCAACAATAAATGTAATGGTTGGATTGCTGCCGGAATATTAAAGTAAGCCAAGCTGGTTCCTGTTATTAGGGAGCCCAAAATTAACAGGAACAGAGCAAGAGATAAAGCTTTCAGTCCATTTGTTTTTCGGTTTTGAAAGTAGAAAATCGTGTTGAAAAGCAGGGCAATCCACGAAAATGAACGATGAATAATGAATTCAATGCCCAGTTGACTTACCCAGCTTTCACGAGGCAGGGAATTAGCTAGTTTATCAATAGCTCCTCGTACTTCCGTTCCAAAAAAAAACTGAATCAATAAAGTAATAATACAAGCCGATAGCACCCATTTACGACGAGCGGCCACGACAATACGCTCATTTTGATCACTCATAAAGACCAAATAAATCAGCAAACCCACTATTACCAGTGCGAGAGCAAGATGTATAGTAATGGTCCAGGTAGTCAGGTTGGTAGACACTACTATTGAGCCAAACCATCCCTGAAAAATTACCCCCAACAAAGTGGCGATCGACAGCCAGAATAAAACAGGCTTTATTCTTCTGAATTGAATCGACTTAACAAAAAGAACTACTATCAATAACCCAATGATAACTCCTGTGAGTCGATTAAGGTATTCAATCCAGGTTTTCACCGGATTAAAATCAGTTTCGATCAAAATAGACTTATCGGAAAGGATTTTATCAGCAGTTTCATTCATACCGATAAGCTGCAAGTAGCGAGCAAACTTCTGGTTCTTCTTTGCTCGATGTGCGGAATAATTCTCTTTATAATCAGGAGGCAATTGCTCTATCGATGTAGGTGGAGTCCACGAACCAAAGCATCGCGGCCAATCGGGGCAGCCCATACCCGAGCCTGTGCTACGAACAATACCACCGACCAATATTAAAAAATAAACAGCGATCAGGGTAATCAGGCTAAGCCTGCAAAATCCCTTGATCGCTGTTAAGGTCAATTCTTTACTATGTCTTTCAGTGTTTCTTTTCTTCCACAACAATTGCAGATCCGCCCACACCCTCGAGCTTGATTAGTTCATTCTCATGTGGCAAGTTAGACTCAGGTGTTTCAGAATAAGGAATGTGCTGTGGTATGTAATCGTCTTTTGCTCCGGGCTTGCTGTAATCATAAGGCCAGCGATATACAGTAGGAATTTCTCCAGGCCAGTTGCCATGCTGTGGAAGCCGTGGTGTCGTCCACTCCAAAGTAGTCGAATTCCATGGGTTAGCAGACGCCATTCTTCCGCGGAAGATGCTGTATATAAAGTTGAAGACAAAGAGCAATTGCGCAGCCAGCGTAACAATAGCAGCCACAGTTACCAGAAAATTTAAATCAGCAAAGCCGCTAAATGTTTCAAAGTTTGTCCATGAATAATACCTGCGTGGGAAGCCGGCAATACCTATGTAGTGCATAGGGAAGAAGACCAAATAAACACCTACGAATGTAACCCAGAAGTGAATGTATCCGAGTTTCTCATTCAGCATACGACCAAACATTTTTGGAAACCAATGGTAAATACCAGCCACCATCCCAAAGAATGAGGCGCTGCCCATCACCAGGTGAAAATGCGCCACAACGAAATAAGTATCATGCAACTGAATATCGATTGCTGAATTACCAAGGAACACTCCGGTTATCCCTCCAGTTAAAAAGAATGACACCAATCCAATAGAGAATAACATGGCCGGTGTAAATATGATATTGCCTTTCCACATGGTGGTGACATAGTTAAATATCTTCACCGCCGAAGGCACCGCAATAATCAACGTAAGCAAGGTAAAAATGGAACCGAGGAATGGATTCATCCCCGTTACAAACATATGGTGAGCCCATACCACGAAAGAAAGTATAGCTATAAATAACATAGAGCCAACCATCGCTTTGTAACCAAAAATCGGTTTGCGCGAGTTAGTAGCTATAATCTCCGAGGTGATACCCAAAGCTGGCAACAACACAATATAAACTTCAGGGTGGCCTAAGAACCAGAACAAGTGCTGGAACAAGATGGGGCTTCCGCCTTGATTAGGTAACGCTTCACCACCGATGTATATGTCTGACAAATAGAAACTCGTTCCAAAACTTCTGTCGAAGATTAGAAGTAAAGCTGCGCCAAATAACACAGGGAACGAAAGAATCCCGATCACGGCAGTAAGAAAGAATGCCCAGATAGTAAGTGGCAGCTTAGTAAATGACATTCCCACCGTGCGCAGGTTAATGATTGTTGTGATGTAATTGATACTTCCCAACAATGAACTCACAATAAACAAAGCCATGGATACAAGCCACAGAGTCATTCCAAGGCCCGAACCGGATATAGCTTGAGGTAAAGCACTTAATGGCGGATAAATTACCCATCCACCAGCGGCCGGACCTGTCGATATAAACAAAGACGTAAACATCACAGCGCTTGATGCAAAGAAGAACCAGTAGGAAAGCATATTCATAAACCCGGAGGCCATGTCTCTTGCGCCTACTTGCAATGGAATAAGGAAGTTACTGAAAGTACCACTCAGTCCCGCTGTAAGAACAAAGAACACCATTATGGTTCCGTGCATGGTTACCAGCGCTAAATAAAACTCGGGATCAATTTTTCCTTCAGGTGTAAGCCAGCCGCCGAGAATCGGTTTCAACCAAGAAAGATTTGCATCAGGAAATCCAAGCTGCAAACGGAATAGAACGGATAAAATACCACCGATCAATGCCCAAGCCATACCTGTGATTAGAAACTGCTTGGCAATTACTTTGTGGTCTTCACTGAAAACATAAGTTGTCCAGAAATTACCATGATGCTCATGACCGTGATCATGCTCATCGTGGTGATCAACTGCTGAATGTGGGTGAATATCTATTGTTGCCATGATGTTTTCTTATTTCAAAGTTACTGTAGTTTGAACTGGGGCATTGTTTAATGGCATGCCAGCCTTGATCATTGCGGCTTCTTTAAGGTTAGCCGGTACATATTTCAGGTAATCCGGATTTTGCTTAAGCCACGAGTCCTGCGAAGCCATCCATTTTTCATAATCTTCGGGCTCATCAACAATTACCGGGAATCGCATTGAGAAGTGTCCTTTTCCACAGACTTCAGCGCAAGCCATCTCATAATTAAAGTTAGGGTTGCCTGTCTCAGCGCGCATCTCCTCGGTGGTCTTTGTGGGCGTAAACTTAAAATGAGTAGCAACTCCCGGAACTGCATCCATCTTCACCCTGAAATGAGGAAGGTATACGCTATGCAAAACATCCTTGGCACGGATTTTCAAAAGTACTTCTTTGCCTTTTGGCAAATGCAAAGTCAATGATTTGAAATCATCATAAGAATTCTTGTCAGTAAGATCAAGGCCAAATTCGTTACTCGCATCAATTAGCTTATAGTTATGATGACCAAGTTCTTTGTCTTTAACTCCCGGATAGCGGGCTGTCCACGCAAACTGTTGGCCGATCACTTCGATAACTACTGCTTCTTTTGAGGCAGGGCTTGTGATATCATTCCATGCCCTAAGTCCTTTGAAAATCAATAAAGCCAAAACAATTGCGGGTACAATAGTCCAGGTAATCTCCAAATAATGATTGTCTGCAAAGAATGCAGCCTTACGATCTTTCTTGTAGCGATAAGCATATGTGAACCAAAACATTGCAATGAAAATGATTGTAAACGCTACCACCGTCACCCACATGGTGATCCAAAACAGGTTATCCGTAACTTCTCCATGTATAGAAGCAACGGGTGGCTCGTATGTACCCATGTGCTTGTATGAATACCAGAAGAAACCAATGAGGCCCACCACCATGAACAGCATAAAAAGTATGGCGTTGATATTATTCCAAGGATGCTCTTCCTCCTTTTTGTCTTTAGCCACCTCCACAAGATTCCCTATGCGGAAAATCATGAAGAGGATGCCTATCACCAATACAACACCCAAACCAATGATCATATTCATATTACAGCTCTTTAAATCTTTATCATTAAATATGGTGATTCAAACTTTCTTCCATAAATGGATGATGCTTGGCTACCAATTGAATCTTCGAAAGCGAGTTGAGTACAACATATAAGAAAACGGAACCGAAGACCAATGCCAATCCAATTTCAAGAAACCCGATACCACCATTAGTTTTCATCACACCAGGGGTCACCATGTTATAAAAATCAAACCAATGACCTATAACCACAATCGGGCAAACGACTTTTAACATTGACATGTGGCGCTTGGCATCTCTTGTCATAAACAAGAGGAAAGGAAGCACGAAGTTTAAGAACAGATTAGCATAAAATATCCAACTGTACGGAGCCGTCTTTAACCTGGCAATGAAATACACAGTTTCTTCAGGGATGTTGGCATAGTAGATCAACAGAAACTGGCTAAACCAGATGTAAGTCCAGAAAATGCTGAAAGCGAATATAAATTTACCCAGATCGTGAAGGTGATTAGAATTAACCATTTTTAGATAGCCGGCAGATTTTAAATTCACTACGATTAATGTGATTACAGATAAACCCGTCACCCACCAACTTGCGAATACATACCAGCCGAACATGGTACTAAACCAGTGTGTGTCAATACTCATAACCCAATCCCATGCTGATACTGAAGAAGATACTGCAAAAATTACGAGGAAGATAGCAGAAAGCTTACGGGCAGTATACCAGTGCTCAACATTACCATCAAGGTCTTCTGCGAGCATTTCTTTTCTAATCCATGTGAAAAACAAATACCAAAGACCAAAGAAGATTATCATTCTCAATATGAAGAATATCGGGAAGCTACCAGCCGCCAATGGCCAATAGAAGAACCCTGATTTACCGGTTAATGCCTTATCAAAGTGTTCACCCGGAGTATACAAATTACTATGTGTCCAATGAAATAAATCTCCCTTCACAACAAACCACAAAACCAGCATTAAAATGCCTGCCACTGGAATCCAACTTCCAATTGCCAGAGGGATACGATTAATTCCCGCAGACCAGCCAGCTTGTGCGGCATATTGAATGGCTACAAAGAACAATCCTATGATACCTATTCCTGTAAAGAAAATATTGTTTTGCCAAAGCGAGGTATAAATCCTTTTCAGCCAAAGGGGACTGCCATGGTGATGTTCTTCTTTTTCAACCGCTTCGCTTTTTTCATGCTCTTGGGTAACGGCTACACTAGCAGTAAGGATTTTAGAAATTTCAGCAGATGCTTTCTTTTCATGACCACCGCCATGCTCATCGCCTGAACGCATTGCCATAAACACGCCAAGTACAAAAAGCAAAAGCCCCACCACGCCTGTGATAAGAATCTGGCGCTTAGTCTCTGGCTTAAAAACATATTTTTCGTCTGCGATCATTGCTTCGTTATTGAAAATTTAGAATCAATTCTTCTGAAGTTCTTTTACATATTTGGCTATCTTCCAGCGGTCCTCTTCACTCACTTGTGAACCATGAGAGCCCATGAGGCCTTTACCATAAGTAATCACATGGAAAATATGACCCTCTGTAATGTTTTTATAGGCATCCCCTTTCAAGTTGGCAACACCAGGATACATGCTGTGGTCAACACCATCAATTTTTACTCCCTGAGCTACCTTTCCATCGCCACCAGCTTTAGCACCATGGCAATGTTTGCAGTAGGTCTCAAATAGAACCTTGCCTTGATCCAAAACTGCAGGTGAGGCTTCGAATGGATTTACTAATTTATTTGCCAGGCGCAGACCAGTGCTGTCATTAACACCACGATAAGGAAGCCAGCCCTGTGCATTGCGTCTCACAGTGTGAGGAGCAGGCAAGCGCATGTTCATCCGATAAGCATTGTACGGATTGGAGTTATAAAATTCACCTGGTCTTGCATCCAATGAATTAAAGTACCATCCCGCTTTTTGATCGGTGATTTGTGTCAGCGGCTCATACGCCACCGAGTGATACATATTGGGTGCATATTCCAATCCTTGGTTATCACCACCGGCTTTACAGCCAGCCAGCACAACCGCGGCAGAAACACCTAAAACCAAATTCGTTATCAATCGCATATACACGAATTAAAAATTCTTTTCATTTACTTCTGAGGCACCATTGTCTTTCAGGATACGCCCGATTTCAGCTTTGCTCAATTTATTATCGGCCAAGTCAACGGCCATCACATGTTTGTCATCAGTACTGCGAAGATCAAATTGACGTGGCCAGCTGTATGGTTTCATATTGCTAACAATTAAGAAAGTAATAACCATACCAAAAGCCGAAAGCAAAACCGTAAACTCAAATGTCACCGGGATAAATGGTGGTAGCGAAGCATGGTTTTTTCCACCAATATCCATTGGCCAATCATAACCCAACATCCACGTTTGAGTAAACAAGGCGAGAATAGTACCAGTTATACCAAACATAAAAGCTGCGATAGGCAAACGCGTTCTGCGGTAGCCCAAGGCCTCATCTAATCCATGAACCGGAAACGGGGAATAAACTTCGTGGATACGCACGCCTTTCTCACGCACTTGTTCTACTGCGCTGAGAAGAACGTCTTCGTCATCAAAAACCCCGACTACAAAATTTTTATTGCTATCCATAATCAATGTTTCTTTTCAGAGGTGGCTTTCACAATACTTTTCACTTCGGCCATGTTGATCACCGGGAAAAACTTCGCAAACAAAAGGAAGCAAGTGAAGAAAAACCCAAACGTGAACAGATATTCACCAACGTCATACATGGTTGGGTAAAACATAGACCAGCTTGATGGCAGGTAATCGCGGTGAAGCGAAGTAACTATAATTACAAAACGCTCAAACCACATTCCGATGTTTACAATAATCGAAATGATGAATGTGGAAACCAAGTTGGTTCGAATTTTCTTAAACCAGAACAACTGTGGAGAAATTACATTACAAGTCATCATCGACCAGTACGCCCACCAATAAGGACCCGTGGCACGATTGATAAACGCATACTGTTCTGCAGGCACTTGTCCATACCACGCAATAAAAAACTCAGTGATGTACGCGATACCTACGATCGATCCTGTGATGATGATGATGATGTTCATCAATTCCACGTGATAGATAGTGATATAGTCTTCGAGATGAAAAACTTTTCTGGTAACCAGGAGCAATGTCAAAACCATTGCAAAGCCTGAGAAGATTGCACCCGCAACAAAATACGGCGGGAAAATAGTAGTGTGCCACCCTGGTATTACAGAAGTCGCAAAATCCATTGATACAATTGTGTGAACAGAAAGCACAAGAGGTGTAGAGAGGCCCGCAAGTATCAACGCCACTGATTCATAGCGCATCCATGTTTTTGCTCCACCCTGCCATCCAAAACTCAGTCCGTTATAAATCAGTGCACGTGTCTTACTGCCCATGCGCACCGCGCGATCGCGAATCACAGCAAAATCGGGAATTAAGCCCATGTACCAGAATACTAATGAAACCGAGAAGTAAGTTGAGATTGCAAACACATCCCATAGCAGCGGCGAGTTAAAATTCACCCACAATGAACCAAATGCATTGGGGAAAGGAAGCGCCCAATAAAAACCAAGCCACAAGCGACCCATGTGAAAAGCCGGGAAGCTGGCAGCACAAATCACCGCGAAAATTGTCATCGCCTCAGCTGCACGGTTGATAGACATTCTCCAACGCTGACGGAATAACAAAAGAATAGCAGAAATCAATGTACCCGCGTGACCAATACCCACCCACCATACGAAGTTGGTGATATCCCATGCCCATCCTACTGTTTTATTCAATCCCCACATGCCTATGCCATTCCAAAGCAGCATGCACAAACAATAAAATCCAAAAAGCAAAAACACCAAAGATATTCCGAAGGCAGTCCACCACAGATTAGTCGGTTTCCCTTCTACTTGCCTGCTAATGTCTTCCGAAACATCCCGAACTGTTTTTCCTCCGGTTACCAGAGTTTCGCGTATGGTTGATGTTACTTGCATAAATTCTTTAAATCGTTATTCGTTATCGATGTTCGGTTAAGCGTTTTCCTTTGCTTTGTCCTTGTTTCTAATCTTAGTCAGGTAGAAAATATTTGGCTTCACGCCAATATCTTCCAACACCCGGTATGCCCGTGGGTTTCCGATTTTCTTATCGAAACTTAAGTTAGGGTTTTTCGGATCATGCTCAATCTTCAGCAATTTGCTCAACGCGCTTTCAGGATTGTTCATGTCGCCAAACAAAATCGCGCCTGAAGAACATGAAGCCTGACAAGCAGTTACTACTTCGCCATCTTTTACAGGTCTGCGTTCGCGTTTTGCCGTCAACTTACCAGCCTGAATTCGCTGTACGCAGAACGAGCATTTTTCCATCACACCACGCGAACGAATGGTTACATCCGGATTCAATACCATACGGCCGAGGTCAGTGTTCATGGCAGGATTTGCCTGATAGAACTTTTGGTTGTCGTGGTATTTAAACCAATTGAACCTGCGCACTTTATACGGACAGTTGTTGGCGCAATAACGTGTACCAATACAACGGTTATAAGTCATTTGATTCAACCCTTCAGTGCTGTGAGTAGTTGCAGCAACTGGACAAACCGTTTCGCACGAAGCATTATTGCAATGCTGGCACATCATCGGTTGGAAAGTAACTTCAGGATTCTCTGCCGCTTTCTCCAGTCCTTTATAATCGTCATGCTTAGTTCCTTCGGGGCTGCTGTAGTATCTGTCGATACGAAGCCAATGCATTTCGCGTCTGCGGATCACTTCTTCTTTTCCAACGATGGCCACATTGTTTTCTACATTACAAGCCACTACGCAAGCGCCACATCCTGTACATGTATTCAAATCGATAGCCATACCCCAATGATGATTTGGGTATGAATGACCTTTCCATAAGCTTAATGAAGATGCGTCAACTTTCTCATCCCACTCGGTAACTTTTGGCTCATCTCTGCCTGCTTTGGCATTTGTTTTAAACTCAGCCAAAGTTGCCTCCTGAATTACACTCTCGCGCCCCATGTATGTCTGGTGGATTTGAGTTTGCGCTATCTGAAAGCTCTGTGCTGTTTTCTCAACAGATACCCCGGTGCTTGAATTATAATTCAGCGAACCATTGAGCATAGCCACCATCGGATAAACGTTTGATCCGATGTTTTCGGCAACGGCCCCAACTTTAACGCGTCCATATCCTAATGCCACGCCAACAGTGCCCTCGGCCTGACCGGGCTGGACAAGAGCTGCTATTGTAATAGATTTTCCGTTAGCAGTCAATTTCAATAATTGGGTACGACCTTCTGCATCATTATCAATGCCCCATTTAGCTGCATCTTTTTGTGAGATAGTTGCATAGTGATCCCAAACAGCTTTAGTAATAGGATCGGGTAATTCTTGAAGAAGAGGATTGTTGGCTTGTGAGCCTGAACCAACGCCATAACTTTCATAGATGACCACTTCTACTCCATCATTAGAAGCTTTATAATTCGCAGCAATCGCAGTGGCTGCCCCTTCTACGTTGCCAGCAAATGATGAAGCTTTCGATTCTGATGCAATTGATTGATAAACACCATCATACAAGCATTTATCCCAAAAGCTTTGAAAGTCTGAACCAATGTCTTTTTTATCATAGAACCAATTTTTCCAATTGGCCTGAACAGTGCTAAAATAATCTTCGTTGCTGCCTGCCGACCAGACTGAGAAACTCTCTTGAGCTTGACGGGTTTTGAAAATAGGTGTAATTGCAGGCTGCGACAAGCTGTATGAATTTGCTTTCGGCTCAAAGTCGTTCCATGATTCAAGGTAATGATGATCAGGAGCCATATAAGTCGATGTTGACGCAGTTTCATCAGGTGTGTAAGAGGTTGAAACGGTCAACGAAACATTCTTCAATGTATTACCCAAGGTCTCACCCATCGGATGATCGTACACAGGGTTACAGTTGTAGAAAATTACTCCGCCGATTTTTCCATCTTTAGCATCATTAATGAATGCCGCCATCTTCTCATCGTTTCCTTTGCGGAAATTGACAGGCAAGCTGGTGTTTATCGTTGAGCCATAGTTGCCCAATAAATCGTTGATCGCATTGACGATTAGCTGAACGGCTTTGTCATTGGAACCAGCAACAACTAATGAATTGCCTTTATTCTCCCAAAGCTCATTGGCTGCATTTTCAAGGTTTGAAACTTTGTCAATGCCAGCCGACAAAGAACCTTTGCCTGCCTTTGCTGCTATCAAATTATACAATTGAGCAACTACCAATCCTTCCTGTGAAGGCTTAATCATTGCACGATAGTCTGCATTTGCACCTGTAAGTGATAAGTTCGACTCAAACTGATAGTGGCGAGACATTTCGCGTTTTTCTTCACTTACTTCGCGTGTAGTTGCATACTGCTTAGTAAATTCTATTGGAGATATCCAGGTGCCAAGGAAGTCAGCACCAATGCTCACAATCGTTTTTGCCTTGCTGAAATCGTAAGAAGGAACAATTGCCGCTCCGAACGATTCTTCGTTGGCTTTCAAAATTCCGTAAGCCGATATCGGGTCATATTCGATATGCTCTGTAGTGGGATATTTCGTTTTGAATTTCTCAATGGTAGCAAGTGTGCTTGGACTCAATACTGTGTTGCTAACAATTCTGATGGCTCCACCCTTAGCAGAAATTTCTTCCAACTTAGAAATAATCTCTTTGTCGATAGTTTCCCAATCCGTTTTGCTGTCTCCTTTTTGAGGGCCACGCAAACGGTAATTATCATATAGTGAAAGAACTGATGCCTCTACTTGCGCGCTAGTGCCACCAAGCGTTACGGAAGACAAGCTGTTACCATCCACTTTGATCGGCCTGCCGTCACGTACTTTTACAACAATGCTGCAATAATCACCACCATTTACATAACTCGATGCATAGTAATTAGGGATGCCGGGATCAGAATCCATTGGCTTCATGACATAAGGAATGGCCTTGCGAATGGGAGCTTCACAAGCCGCAAGAGAAGCTGCAGCCACGCTAAAGCCCATCATCTTCAAAAAGTCCCGGCGAGAGTGGCCTGGATCTTCCGCTACGCCAATGTCGGCAAACTCTTTGTCGGCATGCTTAACGTAGTTCGGGTCGTTCTTCAGTTGGGCCAACCCTTTCCAATATGTCTTTTTTGTTTCGCTCATAATCTAATCTATATCAGATCGAATGGATTTGATTCAATTTCTTAGTAATGGCATTTGGAGCATTCCAAACCACCTATGTCTTCTACTTTCATTTTGGTGCCCTTGCCTTTAGAGGCTTCGTGTACTTCGACTAATTTGTCATAGTAGGCATTACCTTCGTTATTCACGTTAGTCTTGCGGTGACAATCAATACACCAGCCCATGGTAAGTAGTGAATATTGCTTCACTTGCTCCATTTCTTCAATAGGACCATGGCAAGTCTGGCATTCAATACCACCTACATTCACATGCTGAGAGTGGTTGAAATAAGCTAAGTCAGGTAAGTTGTGGATACGCACCCACTCGATAGGCTTTTGTTTTCCCGAATAGGAAGCAGTCTTCACGTCATAACCAATAGCCGCGTATATCTTTTGTATTTCAGGTGACTCTTGTTTGATCTGAGAGTGACAGTTCATACAAATATTAGGCGAAGGAATGTTGGCTTGCTTGCCTTTCATCGCACCGGTGTGGCAATACTTACAGTTGATCTCGTAAGCGCCGGCATGAAGTTTATGCGAAAATGCAATTGGTTGTTTGGGCTGATATCCTTGTTGAACACCAATAGAGTAAAGGCCATCGATTACAGTTTTGAAAGCAATAGCAGACACTACAAATATCACCAAGAATATAAAACCTGCGCTACGTGTAAATGTTGCCAGTGTATATGGGTTATTAACAACTTCACTGTCTTCTTCGCTTAACTGTTTATCATTCAGGTATTTCTTGAGAGCTGTAGTAATCAACCCGAGGATGATTACCATTAATACTAATATAATGATCATCCCGCCAAGGATGGCGTCGAGATATCCGGAAGGAATAGCCTGACCGGATCCGGCACCTCCGCCAGCAACTTGAGGGCCAGCAGCTGGTGCATCTGGTTTGTCAGCTTCAGCTTTTATATACGCGAGGATGCTCATGATTTGATCATCCTTATAGCTTGTGAAAGCCGTCATCTGGCTCTTGTTGTACTCGGTGTACAAAGCGTTGGCATATTTATCGCCACCGGCAATAACTTTGGAGGAGTTACGCACCCAGTTTTTAATCCAGTCGAGAGAAGGAGCGCGATCGTATACGCCAGCCAATGCAGGGCCGACTAATTTTTGTTTCACCCTGTGGCATGACTTACAATTGCCATTAAATAAATCTTCGCCTGCTTTAATTACGGCAGCATCCTTGGAGATGTCTTGCGAAAACGAAATAAAACTTGTGAGGACTAGCAGCGCGAGGACGGGGAACTTGAGGAGACCAGATATTTTTTCGTTCATCATGGTACGTTTAGGTAACCGCTTTTATACGGAATTGCACAAATCTACACCTCGAACTCATTATTTCAAATAAATTTTATCCACACTCCTATTTTTATTTTGCCATGAAAAAACAAGGAAATAAGAATTGTGAATAACTTTTGATATTGTCAATGAAGCAACCCTTCACTTGAAAGAAATATTTCAAAAAACCCTACTTTAGAACGAATTTAAACTAAAAGGTATTGAATGATTAGTGCGTTTGAATATGTCACTGTTTTTATCTCTATCATTCTGGGGCTTGGTGTTACCCAAATCCTCACAGGTATTGCCGACCTTGTTCATCAAAATGAACGGGTAAAAGTATACTGGCCTCATCTCGTTTGGATTCTGCTGGTTTTGGTCTTGCACGTGCAAGAATGGTGGGTGACATTTCAACTCCGAAGCCTTGAGAAGTGGCGACTTCCATTATTTTTGTTTGTCCTGCTTTATCCCGTGGTTCTATTTATCCTTGCCCGCTTGCTCTTTCCCTTTGGCTTCAATGAAGGAGTGATCGACCTAAAGAAATTCTACTTCGAAAACTACCGAAGGATTTTTCTCTTCGGCACTATGCTGCCGTTTCTTTCCTTATTAGACAACTTACTTCTCCGGGATTACGAGTTTCAGGATTTGATAGCTCAATCGGTCGTTTTACTATTACTTTCCGTGATGGCAATTGTGAAAAGCTCAAAGCCATGGCTTCATGAAAGCGTTGCCGTATTCCTGCTTTTGTTTTTAATCATTTCTATAGCTGTTGAGTGGGACAAGTGGCTGGTTATGAATTAGAAATTGTCGATGTCAACTACCAATACCTTCGCTCCGATTTCAAGTTCATTCAACGAGAACAGAATCGGGCTTCCTAGAAAATCTAAAATCACAGTGGTCGGGGCGGGAGCATTTGGCGGGTGGACTTCACTCTATTTATTAAGGAATGGATTTGACGTAACGCTGGTCGATGCTTGGGGACCTGGCAACTCGAGGAGCAGTTCGGGCGATGAAACCCGAGTGATCCGCTCTACCTACGGTGCTAACGAGTTTTATTTTAAATCGAACGTAAGAGCACTACAGCTTTGGAAAGAGAATGAACAGCTCTGGGGCAAGCAATTATTCTTCAACACAGGTGTGCTCTGGTTTTGCTATCAGAAAGACAACCCATGGGTTGATGATTCCATTCCGTTTTCAAAAAAGTATAAAATGGAATATGAATACCTGAGTTGTGATGACATGGCGCGGAGGTATCCTGCTGTAAATCTAGAAGACCTACATCATGCGTGGCTCGATCCGCACGGAGGTTATCTTAAGGCACGAGAAAGTTGTCAGGCAGTAAACCAGGCATTCATTCACGAAGGCGGAAAATTCATTCAGGCGTATGCGAAGCCTGTCGTTGCTGGCGGCAAGGTTGAAAGCGTTGTACTGTCGTCCGGTGAGAAAATATTCAGTGACGCCTATCTCTTTGCCTGCGGTGCCTGGCTGGGTCAGCTTTTCCCGGAAATTCTTGGCAACAAAATCATTTGCACCAAACAAGAGGTCTACTATTTTGGTGCTCCGGTGGAAAAGGCGAAAAACTTTGATGACCTGCCTGCCTGGATAGACCTGGATGGTAGCGATTATTATTATGGTATTCCAGGCAATGCTCATCGGGGGTTTAAGATCGGGGTGGACAAGCGAGGAGAAATTTTTGATCCCACCTATGGCGAACGGGTTTACAATCCTGAAACTCTTTCGAAAGCGCGGAAATTTATCAGTCATCGGTTCCCTGGTTTAAAAGACGCTCCGCTGCTCGAAAGCCGGGTGTGTCCTTATGAGAATTCAACTGATGGAAATTTTATTTTCGAGAAACATCCTCACGCCCAAAATGCCTGGATTCTTGGTGGAGGGTCGGGACACGGCTTCAAACACGGCCCGGCTTTGGGTGAGTTAGTAGCGCAGGTTTTTATTTAGTGTTCTTTTATGGAATACGGATGATCGACGCATCATAGCTTCAAAAAAAGTTATGAAAACAAAAACCCTTATCTCCGTATCGGCACTTGCATTTATAATAATGTGGGGCCTGTTTGGTTTCTCTAAAAATAAAGAAGCCAAAGTAAAACATCGGACTACCTACCGAAGCATTCCTAAAGGTTGCGTATTCCGAACATTGATGGGCGAAGAGCCTTCTGACTCGAACTTCATTTTCAAAACACCCGAAAAAGCTCAAGCCTCAGTGCGAAGTGGCTTAGCGTGGATCGTCAAAGCTCAAAATTTGAATGGCGGATGGGGAGCAGGATCTCACAGCCGCCAGGACGTAATGGATCCGCATGCAGTAGAAGCCGATCCTGCCACAACGGCCATGGTGGCTATGTCAATCCTACGAAGTGGATCAACCTTGCATTCCGGATTATATTCGAAGGAATTAAAAAAAGCTGTAGCATATTTATTGAGTTCAATTGAAACCTCATCAGCAGAAAGTTTCAATATCACAACGCAAACAGGGACTCAAATTCAGGTGAAGCTGGGCGCTAATATTGATGTGATCCTTACAGCACAATTTTTGTCCAACCTCCTTGACTATCCCGAGTCGGATGGGGATTTTACTAATCGTATTAAAAGAGATTTAAATACTTGCATAGCGAAAATTCAACGCGCACAAGATCAGAACGGAAGTATTACAGGATCTGGCTGGGCAGGAGTTTTACAATCTTCGTTTGCTACCAATGCGCTCGAAGCCGCACAGTCACACGGAGCCGTAGTAGATAATGAAGCTTTTGAAAAAGCCCGTGAGTTTCAAAAGAATAACTACGATCCAAAATCCGGAAGCGCCAATACCGATATGGGAGCCGGAGTGATGTTATATTCTGTTACAAGTTCAGCCCGCGCCAGTGCCAAAGAGGCTCGCCGAGTAGAAGAAGAAATAGCAAAAGCCAAAAAGAGCGGAAGCCTTGCGGCGAATGCCCCTGCTTCGGTAGAAAATCTTCAAAAGATAGGTTTCAACAAAGATGATGCGATGAAATATTCAACAGCCTATGAAATTTATCAATCGGCAAAAGTGCAGGCTCAGCGCGAAGACGTTATGGACGGGTTTGGAAGCAATGGCGGTGAGGAATTCCTGAGCTACTTACAAACCGGAGAATCGATGATCATTGGCAAAGACAAAACCTGGAATCAATGGTATGATAATATTGCCGGCCGGATGCTGCGCATTCAAAATGACGATGGAAGCTGGAGCGGGCACCATTGCATTAGTAGTCCGGTTTTTTGTACTGCTACCTGCGTACTTATTCTGTCGGTGAGTAATGATGCCGATAAACTGGTCAGACAAGGGGAAGTAAAATAAACCTGGAGTGAACTCGTTCAAAGCCCGGCCACAAGGTCGGGCTTCTTTTTTATACAAATTATTGATAATAATGATGTTAGGTAATTAAAAAGTTATTATCAACTTTGTCTAACCCATCTGGCTTAAATCCCAACCCAAAATTAAAATCCAGGTTAATATTTCGGTATGACCATCACGCTTAAGGCCACTCCTTTTCTAGTCTTATTATTGATTACTCACGGCTTGTTTTCACAAACGACCAAAGCTGGCTTTTCAAACGGAGTCATTGATGCGCGCTCCTGGTCGCCACACAATTCTTCTTTTGCTGTCAATGGATCTTGCAAAGTCTTTGACGGCCTTCTGCTCACTCCTGATGAGTGCAAAAAGGCTTCTGCTTCTGCCAGAGTTGAGGATTTTCCTAATTTATTTAGAGCTACTCAAGGCAGCGGACCAGGTTTGGGCTATGCCACGTACACCATGACAATCTTACTGCCTTCTCACGAAAAGAATATGGCCATAAGCCTGCCACAGATATATTCCAGTTATCAATTGTGGGCAAATGAGAAGCTTATTGCAAAAAATGGCAAGGTTGGAAAAAACTCTGAAGAATGTATTCCGCAGTGGATGCCTCAAACCGTTCTCTTCGAGCTCCCGTCAGACACGCTGGTACTTGTTTTACAGATAGCGAACTTCCATCATGCGAAAGGTGGGATCAAAGAGCCTGTTTATATTGGTGAGGCGCCAGTGATGCAATTCAAGCGCACCGTTGCTACCGCCAGTAACTTAACAGAAGCTGCAGCTTTATTTATGATCGGCTCCTTTTTCCTGATCATTTTCTTTGGTAATAAAAGGAAAGTAGCGCTATACTTTGCCATGCTCTGCCTTACCTGGTCGGTGCGGTCGTTGTTTTCAAACCTCTATCTTTTTATTTCCTTTTATCCGGATTTCGATTGGGCCACAATGATCCGCATTGAATATATCGGCCTCTATCTAACCATGGCGTGGGCGATTCTGTTTTTGAGCCACATCTTTCGGAATGAGTCAAACATGATTGTGAAATATCTCTTGGTAATTGTCAACTGTATGTTTACCGTATTCACTCTTTTTTCTGCACCACGTTCGTTTACGCAGTGGCTTAATTTATACCTGATTATTTCCGCAGTGCTTCTCCTTTATGGATGTTTTATTATTGTACGAGCCTGGGCCAACGAGCGTATCGGTTCCGGGCTGCTCACCATATCTATTATCCTCGGGCTCAATATTTTTGGCTACGATATTTTTGTTTACGAAGGCTTTTCGTCTTATGATCCGGTTATTTTCAGCATTGGTTACATCACTATCTTCTTGTTGATGGGTTTCGCGTTGGCGATGCATCTCAATCTGATCAAAAGTAAACCCGCCCCAAGTACAAGGCTCACCTACGAGGATTTGTATAAAGATCAATTTAACACCTAACCAATTCATTCTTAAACAAGCAAATCGATTGAAATCACAATCGATTTTAACTTTATTTGAGTCGCTAAATTTCGTAATCAAGTAATCACCATGAAAAAGATTTTGTTTGCCATTGTCCTATCGTCTCAGTTTGCCAATGCTCAAGTTGACAAGTACATTAAAGAGAAAGATGTAACACGCATCATTAAAACCTTGTCGGCCGATGACATGATGGGCCGCTCGGCAACAGATGCGAAGAGTATTTTCAAAGCAGCCGCATTTATTGAGAAAGAGTTTAAGAAAATCGGGCTGACGCATATGACAGGCTTGACCAGCTACAGGCAGGAATTCCAGAAACAAAGGGTTAGTCCCGGTTCAATTGAAGTAATTATTGACGGAGATAAGATTAGTAAAGACAACATCATTTTCATCTCTGAACGAAAAGATGTAGATCTAAAGACGGGATTGACAATAAAAACAATTCCACTTGACAATTCCGCTCCAAACAAAAATCAGTACTTCTTAGGTAAGGCTTTCGAAATTTATCGAGACACTTCCTCATGCATCGTTTTAGTGCCTGCAGAGTTTGATGCGAATTTCAAGGAGTTCAGAGGTTACGTTGGAAAACGTTTCGCGAGCGGACGAAAATCAACCAAAGTATTTGTACTCGGAAAAAGCACTGCCACTGAATATTCTGTTAAGGCTACCCAAAATGTTGAATCAATATCGATGACTAATGTCGTAGGTGTTCTCGAAGGCAAAAGTAAAAAAGAGGAGATGGTAGTTTTCTCCGGCCACTACGATCACATCGGGATTCAAAAAGCGGTTAACGGTGACTCTATTGCCAATGGCGCAGACGATGATGCTTCAGGAACGACAGCCGTGATCGCATTGGCGCGCTACTTCAAGAAAACAAAAACGAATGAACGCACATTGATCTTCGTTGCTTTTACAGCAGAAGAAATCGGTGGCTATGGATCCAAGTATTTCTCACAGCAAATCAATGCCGACAAAGTAACTGCAATGTTCAATATCGAAATGATTGGCAAGCCATCGAAGTGGGGACAGAACAGCGCATTCATTACTGGTTTTGATAAATCCGACTTTGGAGAAATTCTTCAAAAGAATGTGACGGGCACACAGTTTCAGTTCAACCCCGATCCTTACCCTGAACAAGATTTGTTTTACCGGTCAGACAATGCTACGCTGGCGAGGCTAGGCGTTCCGGCACACAGCATTTCTACTGACCAGATCGACAGTGATAAACTCTACCATTCCGTTGATGACGAATTTGAGTCGATGAACATCGCCAACATTACAAGCACCATTAAAGCAATCGCGCTTGGTGCAAAGTCCATGGTTGAAGGCAAAGACGCTCCTAAAAGAATTGATAAAACCGCAGTGAGGTAAATCCTTTCTCGCTTCATTTTGCTTGTGATTCGCATTGAATTACTTTTGCTGTTTCATTTATATCTATTTTCTGATTTATGGCCGATTACAGCAAAGACGAGATCAAGCGCATTGAAGAAAAGTGGCGCAGCGAGTGGGAAAAACGTGGTGTTTATAAGGTAGGCGAAGACGATAGCAAGCCCAAATACTATGTGCTGGATATGTTTCCATACCCTTCCGGTGCCGGGCTGCACGTAGGTCATCCACTTGGCTACATCGCTTCCGATATTGTTGCTCGTTTCAAAAGGCTAAAGGGATTTAATGTTTTGCACCCAATGGGCTTCGATGCCTTTGGCTTGCCCGCCGAACAGTATGCTATCGAACACGGAGTGCATCCTGCCAAGTCAACACAAGACAACATTCGGAATTATAAAAAGCAACTTGGCAAAATTGGTTTTTGCTATGACTGGAGCCGCGAAGTACAAACCTGCGATCCAAAATATTATCGCTGGACACAATGGATCTTTCTCCAGATTTTTGATAGCTGGTACAATCGCAAAAGCAACAAAGCCGAACGGATCACCACGCTCACGTGGATATTTGAAAACGAAGGGAACGAAGAATATCCATTTCCAAATTCAAAATACAAATTACCTAACGGTGAAGTAACGTTCATTCCTGCAGAATGGAAAGCGTTCAACCAAAAGCAGCGTCAGGAAATTTTGATGCAATACAGGTTGGCTTACCTCGCATATACGGATGTGAATTGGTGCGAAGCGTTAGGAACTGTATTAGCTAATGACGAAGTAATCAATGGCGTAAGCTATCGCGGCGGCTTTCCTGTTGTGAAAAAGCAGATGCGCCAGTGGAGTTTACGCATCACCGAGTATGCCGACAGGTTATTGAAAGGCTTGGAAGTGATAGACTTCAGTGATTCAATGAAAGAGATCCAGCGCAACTGGATTGGCAAAAGTGTTGGTGCGCTGATTGATTTTGAATTGAAAACTGAAAAATCGTCGGTGAAGAATTTGAAAGTATTCACAACCCGTCCTGATACAATCTTCGGTGTTGATTTTATGGTAGTTGCTCCTGAACATGAAATCGTAAAAGAGATCACCAGCAAAGACAAGAAAGAAGAAGTTGAGAAATATTTGAAGTATGTAGAGAGCCGTTCAGAAATTGACCGGATGGCCGAAGTGAAAAAGATCACCGGCTGTTTTACCGGAGCTTACGCGATCAATCCATTTAACAAACGAAAAATTGAAGTTTGGATCAGCGAATACGTTTTGGCTGGCTACGGAACAGGTGCGATCATGGCCGTGCCTTGTGGCGATGAACGTGATCATAAGTTTGCCAAACATTTTAATATTCCGATTACCAACATCATCGGAAGCCAGTACAATGGAACTGAACCCAATCCCACCAAAGAGGCAATCCTCGAAAACTCTGATTTCCTCAATGGAATGGTTATGCACAAAGCCATCGATGTGGTGATCCGTAAACTCGAAGAAAAGAAAATTGGTAAGAAGCAAGTCAACTACAAGATGCGTGATGCAGGCTGGAGTCGTCAGCGCTATTGGGGCGAACCTTTCCCGGTAGTCTTTCGTGATGATATGCCCTACCCGATGAATGATGTCGAATTGCCATTGACTCTTCCCAACACGGATAATTTTAAATCATCAGGGAATGGCGAAGGTCCGTTGGCAAACCTGAAAGAGTGGATTAACTTCTCAGAGAATGCCAAGCGCGATAGCAACACCATGCCAACACATGCCGGAGCAGCCTGGTATTTCTTGCGTTACATGGATCCACACAACGACAAAGAGTTTGCAAGCAAAAAGGCACTCGACTATTGGAACCAGGTTGATGTGTACATTGGCGGGTCGGAGCATGCTGTGGCACATTTGCTGTATTCACGTCTGTGGACAAAAATTTTGCACGACTTAGACTATATCAATTTTGACGAGCCGTTTAAGAAGTTGATCAATCAGGGGAAGATTACTGGGGACTCAAGGTTGGTTTATCGTGGATTCGTTACGTGGGCAAGTAACGACTCAGGAGAAAGTCCAAGTTTTCAACCGTCCATTTTTATATCTCATAATATCAAAGAAGATTTACAAGAGGGTAGATCACTCAAAGACAAGGATCAGACTCGTTACTTAAACGCTATCAAGAAAATTGAAGGACAACTTCAGGTATTGAACGACTCGTACAGACATAATGGTATTTTAAAAAGTGGAGAGTTTAGAATTGCATTTGAAGGATTAACTCCTCTTCATGTCGATGTAAACATTGTAAACGGTTCGGAGTTAGATACCGAAGCTTTTAAAAAATGGAAGGCTGATTTTGCAAATGCTGAATTTATTTTGGAAGACGGCAAATACATCTGCGGCTCGGCTATCGAGAAAATGAGTAAGTCGTTGTACAACGTTGTAAATCCGGATAAGGTCATCAACGATTATGGAGCCGACACTCTCCGCCTATACGAAATGTTCCTCGGCCCGTTGGAAGCATCCAAGCCTTGGAGCACAAGCGGCATTGATGGTGTTTATAAATTCTTAAGACGTTTCTGGAATTTATTCCATGACAATCTCGGCAACTGGAATGTTTCCGATGCTGAACCCACGCGCGAAGAGCTGAAAGCCTTGCACAAAGTCATCAAGAAAGTAGAATATGACGTTGAGCATTATTCATTCAACACTTCGGTAAGTGAATTTATGATTTGCGCCAATGAGTTGTCTTCGTTGAAATGTAATAAACGCGCTATTCTTGAGCCCCTTACAATTGTGCTGGCTTCCTACGCACCACACATCACCGAAGAGCTTTGGGAAAAATTAGGCCACACCGATTCGATATTAAATGCGAAGTATCCTTTATTCAATGAAGAATATCTGAAAGAGAATGACTTTGAATATCCAATTTCCATTAATGGAAAAGTACGCGCCAAAATGAACTTCGCACTGGATATGCCCATATCAGATATGGAGAAAATTGTGATGGCATCAGAGGCCGTGCAAAAATGGACCGAAGGCAAGGCTCCTAAAAAAGTAATTATTGTTCCGGGAAGAATTGTTAACATAGTTCTTTAACTCGTGAAAACTTTTTTCTTTTGATCCGTTAGAGCGATCATGATATTTCGATTTTTATTCCTTACAGCCGTTGGTTTTTTTGTTTGTTCATTGAGCTCTGGCCAGCAGTTGATCCGCGGAAAAATAATTGACAGCCTAAGTCTACAGCCTGTCGCCTTTGCCAACCTTTCTCTTGAAGATGGCAAAAGCGGAACCACAACGGAAATAGAGGGTAACTTTTCGTTAACGATTCCTCAAGGCTACACGGGCTTGGTTTATATCACACACGTGAGTTATCAAACGAGAATCCTTCCACTCTCCTATTTGAAGAATAATCAAATTATAGCCGTACTGCCGGGGTCAACCCAACTGATGGAGGTTGTCGTAACCGGTACCAAAGAAGAAAATCCCGCCTTCCGGATTATTCGTCAAGCTATTGCACACAAGAAAGATCACAATCCGGCCAATCTTAAATCGTATCAATACATCTCTTATAATAAGTTTTTAGTGACGATGAGTGGCTCATCACGGAGAACGGATTCAATCATTCAAAAGCTCAAGGCACGACCTGACACTGTGAAGCTCAAGAAGAATCAGAAACGCTTACTCTCCTTCGACAGCCTTTTACAAACCACACATTTATTTTTAAGCGAATCCGTTACTGAAAAACAAGTTGTCAATCCCGATAAGGAAAAAGAAAAGCTACTGGCGCTTCAGGTCTCTGGCTTTAAAAGTCCTCTATTCACCAACGTAGCTACGG
>JABDGP010000024.1 GCA_013285945.1 Bacteroidota bacterium
TGCAACGGACGCAGCCAATCTGGTAAAGAACAAAATGAAATTATTGGGCGAAGGCGCCAACATGCCGACCACCCCGGACGCTATCAATATTTTGATTGAGAATGGAGTAATGTACGCTCCTGGCAAGGCTTCAAATGCCGGCGGAGTAGCCACTTCGGGTTTGGAGATGACACAAAACTACATGGGTCAAAACTGGACGCGCGAAGAAGTGGATGCCAAATTGGTGAACATCATGAAAAATATTCATGACACCTCATTGGCAGCAGCCAAAGAATATGGCAAGCCCGGTAATTATATGGTAGGAGCAAACATTGCAGGCTTTTTGAAAGTGGCAAGAGCAATGCAGGCACAAGGCGTAATTTAAACTTACCTTTTCTGTGACGGTTAATTTTATTCGGAGTTATTCAGTTTTGTCTGCCGTAAAAAAAATTGCCTCGGATCAGAGACATGCACCACTTAAATAAAAAGCAATAAGGCCGAAATCTTTTTATGTAAATTTCACATCTCAGAATAAAATTTATTAACACGATGAGAAGAAGAGACTTTGTTCAACTCACTGGATTAGGATTAGGAGGGCTCATGCTTCCTCTGGGGGCCAATAGTAATCCGGTTTCATTAGAAGCTTTATTGGATTCGCCTCTTTTGGCATCTCAGAAAAAAGTACTTGCCGATGTAGCTCTTAACACCGCTAAAGGCCTTGGAGCAACCTACACCGATGTTCGGATTGGCCGGTACCTGAATCAGTTTATAAGTACACGCGAGAATAAAGTTCAAAATATTGTAAACACCGAGTCGTTTGGTGTTGGTGTACGCGTAATAGCGAAAGGCACATGGGGTTTTGCTGCCACCAACGATGTTACACCAGATGGAATAAAGAAAGCTACTGAGCGCGCAGTCGCAATTGCCAAAGCGAATTCGAAATTTCAAAAAGAGCCTGTGAAACTTGCACCTGTCCAAGGCTATGGTGAAGTGACATGGAATACTCCGATTCAGAAAAATTCATTTGAAGTCCCGGTTTCTGAGAAAGTTGATCTCTTGCTTCGCACCAATTCAGGTGCGTTGAAAAACGGAGCGAGCTTTGCCAACTCTAATCTCTTTCAGGTAAACGAACAAAAATATTTTGCGTCCAGTGATGGTTCATACATTGATCAGGATGTTCATCGGATCTGGCCTACGTTTACAGTGTCAGTTATTGACCGCGCGTCAGGTAAATTCAAGTCGCGTGATGCAATGAGCGCCCCCATGGGCATGGGCTATGAATATTTGGTCCCCAAAAATGAGGACAAACTTTCGGGTCCTGCTGGAATGGTTTTGTATCGCAACAGTTATGACATCGTTGAAGATGCATCTATAGCTGCGAAGCAAGCCAAAGAAATGATCACTGCGAAATCGGTTGAGCCAGGAAAATATGACTTGGTTCTTGAACCTAATCACCTTGGCCTTACGATACATGAATCTATTGGCCACCCGCTGGAACTTGACCGGATTCTTGGCTACGAAGCAAACTATGCAGGAACAAGTTTTGCATCAATCGATAAACTCAAGTCGGGTACATTTAATTATGGAAGCAAACAGATCAACATCTTTGCCGACAAAACTCAAGTAGGCTCACTAGGTGCAGTAGGCTATGACGATGAGGGGGTGAAATGCAAGCGTTGGGACTTAATCAAAGATGGAATTCTAGTCAACTTCGAAGCAATTCGCGATCAGGTTCATATTCTTGGCCAAAATGAATCACACGGATGTTGCTATGCCCAGAGCTGGAACGATGTTCAGTTTCAACGTATGCCAAACGTATCGCTTGCCCCAGGTAAAGATCCCTACAGCAGCGAGCAAATGATCAAAGCCGTAGAAAAGGGAATTTACATAGCAGGGCGTGGCTCCTACTCTATCGATCAGCAGCGTTACAATTTTCAATTTGGTGGAACTACCTTTTATGAAATAAAAAACGGTCAAATTACAGGCATGCTCAATGATGTTGCGTATCAATCCAACACACAAGAGTTTTGGAATAGCTGCGTAAAAGTCTGTGATGAAAAAGATTACCGCATGTTCGGTTCATTCTTCGATGGCAAAGGCCAGCCTTCGCAAGTGAGTGCTGTTTCACACGGAAGTTCTACTTCACGTTTTAACGCAGTCAACGTCATTAATACCGGAAGAACTATTTAAAGTCATCCGTTAACAGTTAATCGTTAATAGAATATGCACCCACGATTAACTAATAACGATTAACAATTAACTAATAATAAAAATGAAAAGAAGAGATTTTATTCACTTAACAGGGATGGGCGCTGGTGCGATGATGATGCCATTCTCATCGTTTGCCAACTCCGTTGACCCTGCGAGATTTCTAGATCAGTTGCTCGATGTTCAGCAGAAGAAAGCGCTGGCAGATGCAGCACTGAATACGGCAAAGTCGCTCGGAGCAACCTACACCGATGTGCGCATTGGCAGATACCTGAACCAATTCGTGACAACACGTGAAAAGAAAGTTCAGAATATCATAAACACCGAGTCATTTGGTGTTGGTGTACGTGTGATTGTGAACGGCACTTGGGGATTTGCGGCAAGCAACAATGTTACAACTGACGGCCTAAAAAAAGCTACCGAAAGAGCAGTTGCTATTGCCAAGGCCAATTCTAAATTTCAAAAAGAGCCGGTAAAACTTGCAGCCACTCCATCGTACGGTGAGGTAAGTTGGAAGACACCGATCGTAAAAAATGGGTTTGAAGTTCCTGTAAAAGAAAAAGTTGATCTCTTGCTTAACGCGAATGCGAAAGCGATGGAGAAGGGTGCCAATTTTGTGAATAGCATTATATTCTTAGTGAATGAGCAAAAATATTTTGCTTCATCTGAAGGATCATACATTGATCAGGATGTTCATCGCACGTGGCCCAATTTTAATGTCAATGCGGTGGATCGCGCATCTGGCCAGTTCAAAAGCAGACCTGCTTTCAGTGCACCCGTAGGAATGGGCTACGAATATCTGGATGGCAAAGCCGAAGATAAAATTCAGGGACCGGGCGGAATTACACTCTATAATAAATCGTACGACATTGTTGAAGATGCCGCTATGGCAGCCGAGCAAGTCAAGCAGATGATTGCTGCAAAATCAGTTGAACCTGGAAAATATGATTTAGTATTAGAGCCTTCACACTTGTGGCTCACTATTCATGAATCCGTTGGCCATCCTACTGAATTGGATCGCGTGCTCGGCTATGAAGCAAATTATGCGGGCACAAGTTTCCTCACGCTCGATAAATGGCAGACTAAGAAATTCAATTTCGGTAGCAAGCAGGTAAATATTGTAGCCGACAAAACTCAGGTTGGTTCACTTGGTGCGGTTGGCTATGATGATGAAGGTGTAAAATGCAAAAAATGGGATTTAATCAAGGACGGAATTCTGGTTAACTATCAGGCTATCCGTGATCAGGTAAATATCATTGGTCAAAAGGAGTCACACGGTTGTTGTTATTCACAAGGCTGGAGCGATGTACAATTTCAACGCATGGCCAACGTGTCGTTGCAACCAGGCAAAGAACAACTCACCCCTCAGCAAATGATCGCAGGCGTAGAGAAAGGAATTTACATTGTGAAAGACGGTTCTTTCTCCATCGATCAGCAACGCTACAATTTTCAGTTTGGCGGTGTTCTTTTCTTCGAAATTAAAAACGGAAAAATCGAAGGCATGTTGAAAGATGTAGCATATCAGGCCAACACACAGGATTTCTGGAATTCATGCGTGCAAGTTTGCGATGAGCGTGATTACAGAATGAATGGAGCATTCAACGATGGCAAAGGACAACCCAGTCAGTCGAATGCTGTTTCTCACGGATCGGCTACAGCACGCTTCAACGGGGTGAATGTGATTAATACGGGAAGAACAATATAAAACATGTTAATCGTTATCCGTTAATTGGCGGGAACGATTAATTAATACTGACGAACACTAATAACGATTAACCATTAACGAATTTAAATATGGCAATACTTTCAAAAGACGAAGCCCAGCAAATCCTGAAAAAAGTGATTGGCTTCTCTAAAGCAGACGGAATTGAGGCTAACCTCAACGGCAATGACGGAGGCAACATCCGCTATGCGCGTAATAGCGTGTCTACATCGGGTGAAGACAGCAATGTGAACCTTGGTGTTCAATCGTATTTCGGTAAGAAATCAGGTACGGCCACCATCAATGAATTTGACGATGCTTCGCTCGAAAAAGTAGTGAAGCGCTCAGAAGAGTTGTCACAACTAGCCCCGGAAAATCCGGAATTCATGGAGCCACTTTCGCAGCAAGCCTATCAGGATTCAAAAACTTTTTTTGACTCTACTGCAAACATTACGCCGGACTATCGTGCACAAGCAGCTGCAAATAGTATCAATCCCGCTGCTGCAAAAGATGTAACGGCTGCGGGCTACCTTACCGATAACCGTGGCTTCAGTGCGCTGATGAATAGCAAAGGATTATTCGCTTACGGCAAATCAACAAGTGTAGACTTCACAGTGACCATGCGTACCAACGACGGTACCGGCTCAGGCTGGGTTACGCGCAGTTTTAACGATGTAAGCAAGCTCGATACTGCAGAAGCTTCAAAAGTAGCGATTGACAAAGCATTACAGTCGCGCAACGCAAAAGCAATCGAGCCGGGTAAGTACACTGTAATTCTTGAGCCCGCTGCTGCAGGTGATCTGATTGGACTTATGTTTTTTGGAATGAACGCACGTCAGGCGGACGAAGGCCGCAGCTTCATGTCGAAGAAGGGCGGAGGCACCAAACTCGGAGAAAAAATTGTAGATGAGCGAGTAAACATTTATACCGATCCATGGAATGAAGAAGTTCCTGCTTTCGGTTTTACCGGAAACGGACTGGCCCGCAAAAAGATGGATATCATCAAAGGCGGTGTTGTCTCCAATTTATTTTATGACCGTTATTGGGCTTCACAAAAAAATGTAGAACCTGTGCCATTCCCCGGCAACCGGATCATGGATGGCGGTACAGCTTCATTGGAAGACATGATCAAAGACACAAAGAAAGGGGTTCTTGTTACGCGCTTTTGGTATATCCGGCCGGTAGATCCTCAAACGCTTTTGTACACCGGCCTTACCCGCGATAGTACTTTCTTTATCGAAAATGGAAAGATCAAACACCCGGTAAAGAATTTCCGATTCAACGAAAGCCCGATTATTATGCTCAACAATTTGGAAACACTGGGCAAGCAAGTGCGCGTGGGCAATGGCGAAGGTGGTGGAGCTCCATCACTGATCCCTTACATGAAGATCCGCGACTTTACATTCACCAGTTTATCAGACGCGGTGTAGTCAAAATCGTTATCAAAAATGAAAATCCCCGACGAGAGTTGGGGATTTTTTTTGAACGGATTTTTTCCCGGACTTTGACTCGTAACGCAATGGCTAAGTAATTCTTGATCATAGAATGTCCATTTAATTGATTACCTAAATAGGATTCAAAAAGTTACCGGATAGTTGTGATTTTTAATAAAACAACTGTCCGAAAACGACCGTATCGGCTATGGATTGCAACTTTTTTATAACTTAACCCGTCTGAAACAGAGGAAAAATTCCCAAACACTTTAACCCAATTATTTTGAAACGAAGAGATTTTATCTACCTCACGGGCATGGGCGCCACGGCTGCCATGATCCCTGGCATTCCGGTGATCGGCCGACCGATTGATCCGGAACAACTGCTCGAAGGCGTTGACCCGGCAGTGAAAAAACAGATGTCCGATGTAGCTCTTAATGCTGCACGTTCCAAAGGTGCATCGTACACGGATGTGCGAATCGGGCGATATCTCAACCAATTTGTGGTGACCCGCGAAGACAAGGTGCAGAATATTGTAAACACCGAATCGTACGGCATGGGTATCCGTGTAATTGCCAACGGTGGTTGGGGTTTTTCTGCTACCGATAAGCTTGATAACGACAGCATAGCCAAAGCTGCAGAACTTGCTGTAGCTATTGCAAAAGAAAACTCACGGCTTCTCACTGAGCCTGTACAACTAGCTCCTCAAAAAGGATATGGTGAAGTGAGCTGGAAAGCACCTATTGAAAAGAATGCATTTGAAGTTCCGATAAAGGAAAAAGTGGATTTGCTTCTTGGCGTAAATGCCGCAGCAATGAAATCCGGTGCAGATTATATTAACTCTCTTCTCTTTTTGGTGAATGAGCAAAAGTATTTTGCATCAACTGACGGCTCTTACATTGATCAGGATATTCACCGCATCTGGCCAGCCTTCTTTATTACGACAATTGACAAGGCTTCAGGAAAATTTGAAACACGCAATTCATTGAGTGCTCCAATCGGCATGGGCTATGAATATTTATATGCTCGTCCTCAGGATAAAATTCAAGGCATAACTACACTTTATAAAGGTCGTTACGACATGCTGGAAGATGCGAAAGCAGGCGGCGCACAGACTGGCGAAAAATTAAAAGCAAAATCGGTTGAAGCTGGTAAGTATGATTTGATTCTCGATCCTTCACATCTGTGGCTTACAATTCATGAATCGGTAGGACACCCGTCAGAATTGGATCGCGTACTAGGTTACGAAGCTAACTTTGCTGGTACAAGTTTCCTTACACTAGACAAATGGCAATCGAAGAAATTCAATTTTGGAAGTAAGATTGTTAATATCGTTGCAGACAAAACTCAGGTTGGCTCACTTGGCGCAGTTGGTTATGATGATGAAGGTGTGAAATGCGGTCAGTGGGATATTATTAAGGAAGGAACTTTGGTTAACTATCAGGCTATCCGCGATCAGGCACATATCCTTGGGCTCCCTGCGTCACAAGGTTGCTGCTATGCCGACAACTGGAGCAGTGTTCAGTTTCAGCGTATGCCTAATGTTTCGTTACAACCAGGCAAAGAAAAGAAAAGCGTTGATGATATGATCAAAGGCGTTGAGAAGGGAATTTATATTGTAGGCGATGGTTCTTTTTCTATCGATCAACAACGTTATAACTTCCAATTTGGCGGACAATTATTTTACGAAATTAAAAACGGAAAGATTGTCGGCATGTTGAGAGACGTTGCTTATCAGTCCAACACACAAGAATTTTGGAATTCATGTGTGGGTATTGCTGATGAAAGCGATTATCGTTTGGGTGGCTCTTTCTTTGATGGTAAAGGTCAGCCTTCACAGAGCAGTGCGGTATCACACGGATCTTCTACCGCGCGTTTCAACGGAGTTAATGTAATCAACACAGCACGCAAAATCGGATAACCATGATACTACTTACGAAAGACGAGGCCTACACCTTAATGAAAAAAGTGCTGGCTTATTCCAAAGCAGATGAATGCGAAGTGAACCTGAGTGGTACAAACAGCAGCAACGTACGCTATGCTCGCAATGCGGTTTCCACGAGTGGAACTGTTAGCCAATATCAATTGGTTGTTTCTTCTGCGTTCGGAAAAAAATCCGGGATTGCAACCATCAACGAATTTGATGATGCGTCATTGGAAAAAGTAGTACGCAGATCAGAAGAACTTGCGCAACTCGCTCCAGAAAATCCTGAATATGTTTCCATACTTGGCCCGCAGACTTATGCAGAGCCGGTAACGTATGTGCAGGCTACTGCGGCCATTACACCAAAGATGCGCGCCGATGCAGTAGCTCAAAGTTTGCAAGTTGCTAAAGACAGCAAAGCGGTGGCAGCAGGATTCCTTGAGGACAACAATGGCTTCTCTGCTATGATGAATTCCAAAGGATTGTTCGCTTACAACACGTCAACCAACACTAATTTTTCGGTGACGGTTCGTACGGAAGACAGCAAAGGCTCAGGATATGCCACACGTGGTTACAATGATGTTACAAGATTGAATACCAAGTCGGCTACACAAATTGCTGCAGAAAAAGCCGTGAAGTCGGCTACAGCCAAAGCTATCGAGCCGGGCAAGTACACGGTTATTTTAGAACCCGCTGCTGCTGCTGTACTTCTTGAAAATATTTTCTTCAACATGGATGCACGGCAGGCAGATGAAGGAAGAAGTTTCTTAAGCAAGGCAGGAGGAACTACCCGCCTTGGCGAAAAACTGGTAGATGAACGGGTAACCATTTATTCAGATCCGTTAAATCCGGATTTGCCAACAAGCACATGGAATGGTGATGGCCGTCCTCAGGAGAAAATCACCTGGATTGAGAAAGGTGTTATCAAAAATCTGACGTACTCTCGCTATTGGGCTGAGAAAAAAGGTGTGAAGGCAATACCCGGCCCTGACGCAGCCATCATGGAAGGCGGCACCAAAACACTGGAAGAACTAATTGCCGGAACGAAAAAGGGAGTACTCGTAACACGCCTGTGGTATATCCGCACAGTTGATCCTCAGTCGTTGTTGCTAACAGGATTGACCCGTGACGGTACTTTCTACATTGAAAACGGAAAGATTCAATACCCGATCAAAAACTTCAGGTTTAACGAAAGCCCTGTGATCATGCTCAACAATTTGGAAGAGCTCGGCAAAGTTGAACGGACAGTGAGTGTCGAATCAAACGTTAATTATCTTCTTCCGCCAATGAAGATTCGTGATTTCACATTCTCCAGTTTGTCGGATGCTGTATAGAAAGAAATTTTTTTTGTAATTATAAAAATCCCCGGTCAGTCCGGGGATTTTGTTTTAAAGACTTAATAGGAAAGATTCGGATCGAAAATCAACAATGACTCTTACTCCCACACCACTGTACCTTCAGCTCCATACCACATTGGATATTTTGGCACCTGAATTTTCTCGAGCTCGTTGCGTTTTACTTTCATCGTTGGTGTCATCATGCCGTTATCTATTGTCCAGTCACCTTTCATGATTACAGCTTTTTTTAATCTTTCGTAATCTTCTGTTTTCAAGTTCGCTTCGGCAAGTGAGGCAGCCAAACTCTTCTTGATTTCTTCCTTTGATTTTGATTTTCCCTGGGCTGATAAAATAATAAGTGCGATCGGCTGAGGGACCCCCATACCGACAACACAGACTTGTTCTATGTCAGTATTTTTTAAGAGCCGCATTTCGATTGGCGCCGGCGACACGTATTTTCCTTTGTCGGTCTTGAATTGATCTTTTACCCGGCCTGTGATAGTAAGGAAGCCGTCTTTATCCAGTTCACCAAGGTCACCTGTTTTCAAAAACCCCTCGACTGTAAAGGCTTCGGTGGTGAGCACAGGTTCTTTATAGTATCCCATCATGAGCGCGGGGTGCTTTGTAAGGATTTCATTGCTGACAGAAAATTTGGCCTCAACCGAAGGCATTGTCTTTCCCACGGTACCATGCCTTATTTCTTCCTGATTGCCATGTGAGATTGCTGCATTTTCTGTCATGCCATAGATTTCATGCAACCTGATCCCCAAATTGTCCAACCACTTCAATAAAGATACTGGCGTTGGCGCTGCCCCCGTAACATTCAGCAATGCGCGCGATAGCCCCAGTTTTTTCACCAGTGCTTTTCGTATCAAAACATCTATTAATGGAATTCTTAATAGGATATCCAATCTCTTTTGAGGCAATTTTTCCAGAATCTTTTCCTGAAAACGCGCCCATATTCTTGGCACACCAAAGAAAAGATGAGGTCGCACGGTAGCAAGGTCACGTGCGAAAGTATCAAGTGATTCTACAAAAGCTATTTCAGCTCCGGTATGGCAACCCAATACTTCGGTAAGGTTGCGCTCGGCAATGTGGCAAAGCGGCAGATAAGAAAATAAAATAGGATGCGGTGGCAATTGATGGACACGCCGCAGGTAATCCATGATTACATTGGAAACATGCTCAAAAGCGAAGGAATTAAACATTACTCCTTTGGGTGTACCTGTAGTTCCTGAAGTGTACATGATGGTCATCAATTCCTCTGGCTTCCAGACTGAAATCTGGGCTAATGGTTTTTGATGCGCTATCCAGTCGCTCATAAGTACATCTTCACTTATTCCATAAAAGTCAATTGAAATTTTTCTGACTGATGCTGGAATACCTTCCTTCTGTTTCTCATAATCATCAAGCTTTCCGATGAAAATAGCAGCACTGCCACTGTGCTCTAAAATTTGGCGGATGGATGAAGCTGATATATTAGCGTAAAGCGGAACGGAAATATAGCCCGCCATCATTATCGATAGATCGGCCATTAACCAGTGAGCGCAATTTTTTGAAAGTATAGCGATCGGACTTTTGGGTGGCAAACCAAGGGATTGTAAGCCGGATGCGATCTTGCGGATTTCTTCTCCCGCCTGCCGGTACGTCCACGTATTCCATTTGCCTTGTACTGGTTGCCGAAGGAAAACTAAATCAGGTCTTTCGCTTTCCCATTTTAGAAAATCACCGAGTATGCTATTCATCATATTCGATTTAAAAATATTCATGGAAAAAGAAAAGAGAAGATCGGTATTTATCAGTATTCGCTTTGATTTCTTTTTTACCTTCGTTGCCTATGTCGTCACAAAAAAGACTATTCCTGCTGGATGCTTATGCGCTTATTTACCGTGCGCACTTTGCATTCACCAAAAACCCCCGGATCAATTCGAAGGGGCAAAATACTTCTGTGCCTTTTGGGTTTACCAACACGTTGCTTGAAGTGATTCAGAAACAAAAGCCCACACATATTGCCGTGGCATTTGATACGGCCGCTAAAACATTCCGCGATGAAATTTTTAAAGAATACAAGGCAACCCGGCAAGCAACGCCGGAAGACATTAAGCATGGAATACCCACAGTAAAAGAAATTATTCGCGGTTTTAATATTCCAATTCTTGAAATGGATGGCTACGAAGCAGACGACATCATTGGCACGATTGCGACACGAGCTGCAAAGGAAGGCTTTGAAGTTTACATGATGACTCCCGACAAAGATTTTGGCCAACTGGTGAAAGAAAATGTTTTTCTCTACAAGCCGGCTTACATGGGCAATGCTGTTGATGTGCTCGGACCAAAAGAGGTTTGTGAGAAATGGGATATTGAAAATGTTTCGCAGGTGATTGACATGCTTGGCCTGCAAGGCGATTCCTCAGATAATATCCCCGGCATCCCGGGTATCGGACCGAAAACGGCATCGGATCTGTTAAAACTTTATAAAACAGTGGAAGGAGTAGTTGCTCACGCGTCTGAATTGAAAGGCAAACAAAAGGAACGTGTAGAGGAATTTGGTGAGCAGGCAATCCTGTCTAAGAAATTAGCAACGATTATAATCGATGTTCCTGTTGATTACGATGTAGAAGCTTTGCGCTATACTGGACCGGAGGAAAAGTTGAGGCCGATTTTGGAAGAGCTTGAATTCAAGACGATGTTGCCACGCATATTTGCAAATCCAGGTGCTTCCACAACGACAACGATCAAAGAAAGTAAACCATCTCAACTCTCAATGTTTGGTGGTGGACCAGCGAATGTAAGTGAAACTTCAAATGAGTCGGATGGTGCTACAACCCCTGTTGCCAATTATAAGAAAATTGAAACCGACGATGAAATCAAAGAATTAATTGAGAAGCTGAAAACGCAAAAAGAAATTGCAATTGAAGTAGCCACTGATGAGGCAACTAACTTTGATTTTTCAATTGTAGGACTCTCATTTTCATTTACAGCCGGTGAAGCATTCTATGTGCCCGTCAAGGAGAGATCAGTCCTGCAAAAATTTGTCGAAATATTAGTCGATGAAAATATTTCGAAGTCCAGTCATAATATCAAGCAAAGCATTCTTGCATTGAGGAAGTTTGGAGTAGAAGTACGCGGTGTTTTGTTTGATACTATGCTGGCTCATTACCTGATTGAACCGGAAGCTTCGCATGATTTAAGTATTCTTTGTAATCAATACCTCGATTTTCAGTTGATCGCTAGTGACACGGACGATGCAAAATATTACTGCGAGCGAAGCGCTCAAACATTGCAACTCAGGCATAAACTGGAAAAAGAACTACATCAACGCGGGCATTGGCGCCTGATGCGCGAAGTGGAGATGCCATTGGTGTATGTGCTTGCTGCAATGGAGTTTGAAGGCGTAGCACTTGATGAATCTGCGTTGCAAACCATGTCGACTTCACTGAAGAAAGATAGTGAGCAAGTTCAGAAGGAAATCTTTGGTTTGGCCGGAGTCGAATTCAATATTGCTTCACCTAAGCAGTTGGGAGAAATTTTGTTTGATAAACTCAAACTTCTTGACAAAGCAAAAAAGACAAAAACCGGTCAGTACGCCACAGGCGAAGAGGTTTTAGTGAAGCTGGCAGATGAGCACGAGATCGTAAAAAAGATTCTTGATTTTCGCGAGTACGAAAAATTGAGATCGACTTACGTGGATGCCTTGCCAAAAATGCTCAGCAAATTTGATAATCGCATTCACACCGATTACAGGCAGGCTGTGGCTGCTACCGGAAGATTGAGCTCCAATAGCCCTAATCTTCAAAACATTCCGATCCGCACAGAAAAAGGAAGGCAGATTCGTGGTGCATTTGTTCCGCGCGACAAGAATTTCCTTTTTATGTCAGCCGACTACTCACAAATAGAATTACGTATTGCAGCGGCTTTCGCGAAAGACGAAATTATGACGGAAGCATTTCGTACCGGTCGTGATATTCACACAACCACTGCCGCTAAAGTTTTTAAAGTTGAATTGGATAAGGTAACTCCTGATATGCGACGCAAAGCGAAAGAAGTGAACTTTGGAATTTTGTATGGAAGTACGGCCTTTGGTCTTTCTCAGAACCTGAACATTTCGCGCACGGAGGCAGCGGAAATTATTGATTCCTATTTCAAAGAGTTTGCTGCCATCAAACGGTATATGGATGAATCGATCAATCATGCCCGCGAAAAAGAATATGTGGAAACAATTTTAGGACGCAGAAGGTACTTACGCGATATCAACTCGCGAAATATATCAACTCGTGGATTTGCCGAACGTAATGCGATCAACGCGCCTATTCAAGGTAGCGCTGCTGATATTATCAAGATTGCTATGATCAATATCAACCGATGGCTGCAACGCGAAAAATTAAGAACAAAAATGATTTTGCAAGTGCATGACGAATTGGTTTTTGATCTTCACGTAGACGAACAACAGACCGTGAAGCCCAAAGTTATTGAGCTAATGAAAACAGCAGTGCTCCTGGACGTGCCTATGGAAGTAGAGGTTGGAATAGGCAAAAACTGGCTTCAGGCGCATTAATGCAATAAAATTTTTATTTGAAATTAAACTGATTTTTAAGTCGGTAACTATTTTACATACATTTACGTAATTAATCAAAGTATGAAGGGAACTAACCTTGGCGAATTTGAAGAACTGGTCTTGCTCACTATTGCTACACTGGTAAGTGATGCCTACAGTGTAGCTATTTGCGATGACCTTGAAAAACGAACAGGCCGATCGGTGAAGCTGGGAGTGGTGCACTCCGTTCTCAATCGTCTGGAAGAAAAAGGATTGGCAAAAAGTAAACTCGGCGAAGCCACGAGCGCACGTGGAGGCAAGAGAAAAAGATATTATGCCGTTACCAATGCCGGGAAAGCAGCACTGCTGAAGGCGAAAGACCTGCGCGATCAATATTGGAGTGTAATTCCTGAGTTTGCCTTGAAAAGCATCTGATGAAAGATGATTTGAATATAACACCACCACGCTGGGCCACTCACCTGTTGTCCTGGTATTGCAAACCCGAGTTGCTCGAAGATTTGGAAGGCGACCTGAACGAATATTTTCAGCGTAATGTAAAAGCCAGAGGATTGCGCAAAGCAAAACTTATCTATGTCATTGATGTCCTAAAATTTTTCAGGCTTTATACAATACGCAAACCGGAATTTGTAAATCTATTAATCAACTGGATTATGCTGAGCAGCTACATCAAAACTTCGGGACGGACCATTGTGCGCAACCCGTTATTTTCAATGATCAATATTGTAGGACTTGCTATTAGTATGTCGGTGGGATTACTAATGATCGGGGTTCTTTCTGATACGCTCTCGTATGATAAGTTTCATGAGCATCATTCACGCATTTATCGTGTCACAAGTCACTATGAATATCTCAATGAGAAGGACGGCAATTTTATGGCGACCTCTTCACTTAGAGCTGCAAGAGAAATCAAAGAAACATTTTCCATCCCCGAAGAAGTTGCTATTCTGAACAGGGAATTTAGTGGAGATATTAAAGCAGGCGAGAAGATCATTCCACTGTCAGGTTTTTGGGCTAATCCAGCGTTATTTAAGGTTTTCTCTTTTGAGCTTTTAAAAGGTAATCCCGCAACTGCATTAAAGGATCCATTCTCCATCGTCTTGACTGAGAAGTCGGCGAAGAAATTATTTGGAACTGAAGAAGCTATCGGCAAAGCCATTGTATTTAATAACGACAAGCAATACACAGTCACGGGAATAATAAAAGACCTTCCAACTTTTTCTCATATCCAATTCGATATCCTAGGCTCTTTAAGTACAAAAGAAATCATTGCAAAGGATGATAAGAGCGAATTGGCCTGGGATAATATTTGGAACACCTGGGTTTATCTGTTACTTCCAAAAGACGCCAACCTCGCTTTGCTGAAAGCAAATTTTGATGAATTGAGTAAACGAGAAGACCCAACTGTAAAACACACGCATATAGAATTAGCCCTGCAGCCGCTGGATAAGATCATGATAGGCGATGACTTGGGGAATCAAATCGGACCGGTGATGGGAAAATCTTCATTGTGGATTTTCGGTGCACTTACTTTCGTCGTAATCTTGTCCGCAGGGTTTAACTATACCAATTTGTCGATAGCCCGATCACTGAAACGTACACGTGAGGTGGGGATTCGCAAAGTAATTGGTGCACTGAAGCGAGACGTACTTGGGCAGTTTGTAGTGGAGGCTGTGATGATTTCATTGTGCGCCCTGACACTGGCTTTCATTTTGTTCTTGCTGCTAAAGCCTTATTTTTTAAGCATTGAGCCCAGCGTCCAAAAACTATTGGTACTAGATCTGTCTCCTTCATTGTTACTTTATTTTATTGGCTTTGCCATCATCGTAGGAATCACCGCCGGCTTCTTTCCGGCACTATTTTTTTCAAGGATCAATGCTGTTCAAGTATTGAAAAACGTAGCAAACTCTACTTTTTTCAGGAAACTTACCATGCGCAAAGTTCTGATTGTTTTGCAATACTGTATCTCCATCATTTTCATTACGTCCACTATTATTGCATACAAACAATACAGACATTTTGTAGCTTTTGATTTGGGATTCAAGACTGAAAATATTTTAAACATTTATCTGCAAGGGAATAAAGCGGATATTCTCAGAAAAGAATTAAGTGAATTGCCCGAGGTAAAAGGCATCTCGCAATCGGTGATGGTGACCAGCGTAGGAAATTATTGGGGCACGCAAATGAAGTATCATGCTAATCCAATTGACTCGGCAGGAGTTTATTACAACATCGTTGATGAGAATTATATTCCTCTTCATGAACACAAACTATTGGCCGGAAGAAATTTTACAGCAAAAGCCGACAGCTCAGAATCGGAAGTGATTGTAAACCAGCAGGTGCTGAAACGTTTTAATATTGCCAATCAAGATCCCGCCAAGGCAATTGATGAAATCATAAACGTGGACAGAAAGGATTTACGCATTGTTGGTGTAATGAAAGACTTTCATTATGGAAGAGCCAATGGCCGTAACAGCCGAACCGAGGTTGTGCTTCGCTATTCAAGGAAAGATGCCCGGCTATTAAACGTAAAAATTCAATCCACCGATTTGTTAGCCACCTATTCTAAAATTGAATCGATTTGGAAGAAGTATGATGCAGTGCATCCGATGGAAGCGAAGTTTTACAATGCGCAAATAGAAGAAGCATTTGCAGGCTTGAAAGGAGCTGTAAAGATTGCCGGCTTCCTCGCTTTCCTTGCAATATGCATCGCGTCTCTTGGATTGCTCGGCATGGTGGTGTTCTCTACCGAAACCAGATTAAAAGAGATCAGCATTCGTAAGGTGCTTGGAGCGAGCGAAGGCACACTTCTTTATTTGTTGGGCAAAGGATTCTTTTTGTTGCTGGCCATTGCTACCTGCATTTCCATCCCAGTGACTATTTTGTTTTTCGAGAAAGTCGCTTTTCCCGAATTGGCCAATCACGCACCGCTTTCCATTCCTGAAATGTTTTTGGGTGTGTTGGGTGTATTGCTGGTGGCGTTGATAATGATTGGTTCACAGACATTAAAAGTAGCGCGCACCAATCCTGCTCAGGTGCTTAAGAGCGAATAACAAATTTCAAATTTGTGTTAACTTTCCGCGGTGAAGGCAACACCAATAACTCTTTTTGTTTCTGAAAGTACTGGCTCGGTCTCTGCTGAGCTTATGGCTCCGGAAAAGATGAGCGCGATTGTTACGCTTGCACACGGTGCTGGCGCTGGAATGAACCACCCGTTTATGAAGTCGATGGCCATGGAACTGGCAACGATGGGAATAGCTACACTTCGTTTTAATTTTCCATTTATTGAACAAAAGAAAAAGCGCCCCGATTTTCCAGCTGTGGCACATAAAACAATTGAAGTTGCTATTCATCAGGCAAAGCAACTATTTCCGGCTGTGCCGCTTTTTGTTTCTGGCAAATCCTTTGGCGGTAGAATGAGTTCACAATACTTGTCTAGTCATCCGTCGGATTTTGTGAAAGGGGTTATTTTTTTAGGATTCCCATTGCACCCCGCGGGCAAGCCTTCGATAGATCGAGCTGATCATTTGAAAAGCGTTAAAGTCCCTATGCTTTTCCTGCAAGGTACACGCGATACCCTTGCAGAATGGGACCTGATTGAAGAAGTCACTGGTAAAATGCCTCTTGCGACCCTTGTAAAAATTGAAGGAGCCGATCATTCGTTTAAAAGAGGGAAAGAAAATTTGATACCCCTCCTCGCCAATGCTGTCAAAGAATGGATTGGTAGAATTTAATTCATCTTTACGAGAGCAACACTTGTTTTGAAATCAGACTTTACTAAACCTAACTACTATTTCGTTCAGGGCGTTGTCATTGCGCTTTGTGGTGCTGTGTGCTTTTCAACGAAAGCTATTTTTGTGAAGCTGGCCTATCGTGATACGCCTGTAGATGCGCTCACCTTGTTGGCCCTGCGAATGGTCTTTTCGGTTCCATTTTTTTTGTCGGCTGCTGTATTTAGTTCCAATAAAACAGACAATGTAAAGTTCACAGGCTGGCAATGGTTTTATGTAGCTTTGATTGGATGCTTGGGTTATTACGTAAGTAGTTTATTAAATTTCATAGGATTGCAATTTGTGTCGGCAGGAATTGAACGCCTGATCTTGTTTATCTACCCAACTCTGTCTTTGCTGATGTCGGCAATAATTTTTAAAGTAAAAATAAAACCGCTGCAATGGCTGGCGTTAGTTGTTACCTATTTTGGGTTGGCGATTGCGTTTTTTGGCGAAGTGAATTTCAATTCTCCTCAGAATAAGAACTTTATCTTTGGATCAATACTGATTTTTATTTGCGCCTTCACATATGCCGGTTACATTGTTGGCAGCGGCAAACTGATTCCTAAAATTGGTGCCAGCAAATTCAACAGCTATGCAATGAGCTTTGCATCCTTGGGGGTGCTGCTTCATTTCTTTTTGTTCAGCGATGTTTCTTTGTTGCGTCTGCCTGCAAGTGTTTACGGATATAGTTTTGTGATGGCGATTTTAGCTACAGTCATTCCATCGTATTTGGTCACTGCGTCTATCAATCGAATAGGCTCAGACAATGCAGCAATTGTAAGTAGCGTTGGTCCGGTCTCAACAATATTGCTGGCGCGCATATTTTTAAACGAAACCATAACCATTTGGCAATTGATAGGGACAACGTTAATTTTAGTGGGCGTATTGATAATAGGACGACAGAAGGAAAAGCTATCTTCGTAAATGCATTTTTCCTTTATCAAAAACCTAGAGGGCAAAGAACTGACGAATGAGAAGATTCGCGACTTCCGGCGATTGCTCGTCTCGCAAGTAGCCATTATCGCTTCTATCTTCTATTTAGAAATATCAGAGTCGTTTGGGCTCCTGTTACATCCTGAACTTCCAGAAACAATTTTCTTCCTCACATTAGGCGTCTATGTCTTTTTGTTGTGGGATGCACTTCGCAACTACACCAACAACAAAACGATCATCATGATAAATTTTGTCTTTATTATCGGTGTATTTGTTCTGGGCACTATTGTGGCTAATCCATTTATTAATTTGATTTATAGATCTGGATTACTCTATAAACTTCTTCTTTTATTCACACAGATAAGTTTACTCATCGTGGAAGGGTGCGTAATCTATTTTACCGTTATTGAATTCTTGAAAAAAGATTTTGATTTGTCCACCAAACTTTGGGCAGCTGCTTGTATTTACCTGATGTCGGGCCTGGCCTTTGGAAGCTTTTATGAAATGTTTTGCATTTTCGATGTAGACTGCCTGGGAATTGATCTTCCGCTTCGCACACTTGCATTGATGAAACGAATGGGTTACAGTGTAATGGTACTCAGCGGTATGAATATTCCGTATGTGCCGACTGGAGTTATTTACATGGCAAGTACTTTCGAGGCGCTGTGGGGCCAGCTCTTTGTTGTGTTGATTGTTGGAAGGCTGATGATTAAATGAATTAAATCTTTCCCTTCAAAAAATCGGCAGTGTAACCCTTCCCGTGCTTCACCATATCTTCCGGCGTGCCGGCGAACAAAAGATTTCCTCCGTTTTTTTCTCCGCCTTCAGGCCCAAGGTCTATAATCCAATCTGCCGACTTGATTACTTCCATATTGTGCTCGATTATTATCACTGTATGCCCGAGATCTACTAATGCATTGATTGCTTTGAGCAACTTCGATATATCATGAAAATGTAATCCGGTAGTAGGCTCATCAAAAATGAAGAGGATATTGCCGCTCACGTCCGAATTTTTTCCTAGAAAAGAAGCAAGCTTCACGCGTTGAGCCTCACCGCCACTCAATGAATTGGACGATTGCCCGAGTTTTACATAACCCAAGCCAACATCGTTCAGCGGGAGGATTTTATCATAAACCGGTTTCTTGTCTTTAAAAAATTCCAGCCCTTCTTCAACGGTCATGTCGAGAACATCAGCAATGTTTTTTCCATGATGCTCTACTTCCAGCACTTCCTGTTTAAAGCGTTTGCCATGACAACTTTCGCACATCAGAAAAATATCGGCCATAAACTGCATCTCTACTTTAATCTCACCTTCGCCTTCACAGGTTTCGCAGCGACCACCTTCTACATTAAATGAAAAATGAGATGGCTTGTATCCGCGTTGCTTTGATAAAGGCTGGTCTGCATAAAGATTACGAATTGCATCATAAGCTTTTACATAGCTGATCGGGTTAGAGCGTGATGATTTGCCAATCGGATTTTGATCGACAAACTCAACGTGATTTATTTTCGATACGTCACCAATGAGTTGATCATACCTGCCCGGAGTTTCTGATACCGAGCCGTTAAGTCTTCCGGATGCTGGATAAAGTATTTTCTTAATCAGAGTTGATTTGCCGGAGCCGCTCACACCGGTAACCACAGTAAGTGCTCCTAACGGGAAAGTCACTTTTAAATTCTTCAGATTATTTTCGCGCGCTCCGACAACGGTAACGGAGTCTTTCCATTTCCTGCGCACGGATGGCACTATGATTTTCTCCTTTCCCGTGAGGTAATCAGTTGTATGAGAATGTACACTTCCATTCAAATCTTTTAACGTTCCTTGAAAAACGAGATGACCGCCATGTTGCCCCGCATCTGGTCCAATGTCAATGATCTGATCGGCAGCTCGCATAATTTCTTCTTCATGCTCTACCACGATCACGGTGTTTCCCATATCACGCAACGACTTTAAAACTTCCACCATCCGAGCTGTATCGCGCGGATGAAGGCCAATGCTCGGCTCGTCCAGAATGTACATCGAACCTACCAGAGCACTGCCCAATGCGGTTGCCAGTTTTATTCGTTGAAATTCTCCGCCCGACAATGTTGATGTCACGCGGTTTAAAGTCAAATAGCCTAACCCCACTTTGGTCATGTAGCCAAGACGCGATTTTATTTCGGTGAGAATCCGTTCGGACACTTTTTGATCGTAGGCTGGAAGTTTCAGGTTTTCAAAAAATACCAACGTATCTTCAATTGGCATAAGCACGACATCAGTAATTGAGGTGTCTGCAATTTTTACGTACGAAGCGTCTTTGCGAAGTTTCGTGCCACGACAGTCGGGACATGTTGTTCTTCCGCGATAACGCGACAACATAACACGGTATTGAATTTTGTGTGTTTTCGATTCTAGATATTTGAAGAAAGCATGAAGCCCGTCAAAATATTCATTGCCATTCCAAATCAAATCCCGTTGGGTTTGATTGAGTTCGCTGTACGGCCTGTGAATGGGAAAATCAAACTTGATCCCGTTTTTTAAAAGTGGTTTCGCCCAGTTACTCATTACTTCGCCTCGCCATGGCGCAATAGCATTTTCGTATACCGACAGGCTTTTATCAGGAATAACCAAGTCTTCATCGATGCCAAGAACTTTTCCAAATCCCTCACAAGTCTGGCATGCGCCGAAAGGATTATTAAAACTGAAAAAATTTACCGACGGTTCGGTGAATGTAATGCCATCTGCTTCAAACCTGTCTGAAAATATTTTCTTGTCATGTCCCTCAACATAAATCATACAATCGCCATGGCCTTCGAAGAAAGCTGTCTGCACAGAATCCGAAAGCCGAAATGTTAAATCTTCATCTTTGGCGTTAACAGAAGCGCGGTCGATCAGGATTTCTATTTCGCCGTTTATTTTTTTTGCCTTCGATTTTTTAGCAGGACTTTTTTCAATTGCAGGCGTTAATGTTTCTTCAATGAACTTTACATCACCATCAATAAGAACACGTGCAAATCCCTTGCTAAGTAACAGATTTAATTCGTCCTCTATTTTTCTTCCTTTTTGAATTTTTAATGGGCAGGCGATCATCAACCGGGCGCCTTCTTTTTGTCTATTGATATAGTCCACTACATCAGTTACAGTGTCTCGTTTCACTTCTTTTCCGCTTATCGGCGAGTAAGTTTTGCCAATGCGTGCAAAAAGCAATTTCAAATAATCGTAAATCTCAGTGGTAGTACCGACAGTGCTGCGGGGGTTGCGCGTGTTCACCTTCTGCTCAATGGCGATTGCCGGCGAAACACCCCTGATATAATCAACCTCCGGCTTTTCCATACGGCCAAGAAACTGGCGGGCATAAGAACTTAAGCTCTCCACATACATCCGCTGACCTTCAGCAAAGAGCGTGTCAAAAGCCAGTGAAGATTTCCCCGAACCCGATAACCCTGTAACAACAACTAGCTTATTTCGGGGTATGGCAACACTAAGGTTCTTCAGGTTGTTGACTCGTGCACGCTTGATGATGATATATTCTTTCGGATCGAGGTCGTCAAGATGAGAATCTGTGGTGGTTGGGTTCATGTAAAGCGTAAAAATAGAAAACAAAACGCCAACACGAAGTGTTCGATTGGCAAGAAATAATTTCTATCGGCCAATCACAGCTCGCTTCCGAAAGATCTGAATGGAACCACTTGTATCGAAAACTTCAAACCATACTACATAGTAGCCCACACGGGCATGGCTGCCGTCATCGCGGTCGCCATCCCATCGAAAAAAGCCTTCGTAGGCCAGAGTTTCGTTATTGGCAAGCGTTTTAATCAGCCTTCCTTGTGTATCAAGGATTTTTACATTGGCGGTCATTCCGCTTTGATCAAACTTGTAATTGATTTTAGAGAAATCTTTTCCAGGAACCGCCGGAGAAAAAATTTCGGGTTCAATAATAATGACATCTTTGCTTGCGGCTGACTCGGGCCGTGAATTCGAATTGATAAAACCGGGTGTGGCAAATCCGGCAGATGAACTGGCTGATTTCCAATTGCTGGCATCATTGGTCAGTTCCGAAAAAGATATTCGTTCGAGAGACACACCTTCATCATCTTTAATAAATGGCGAGTGCATCTTTTCGGAGTAAGCAAAATGATCTATCGTAAGACTTTTATCATTTACCAAAGCGATTGAGCCTTGGTCATCTGGCATGCTTGGCAACTTTGTCTGAAATAAACTTTTTTGTACGGCTTGAGGATATTGTGTTGCGAGTACAACTGGATCTGAAGTGAAAGCCAAATAAGCAGCAGGTGCCAAAATGAAATCATTAGGAGTAATCACTTGCGGATTTTCGACTGTAGAGCTTTGTATGTTGCCCAGCTTCCAGTTTTTTAGATTGATGTATTTGGGTGAGTTGTTATAAATTTCTACAAAATCAATTCCTCCTGTTCTAGGGTTAAATAGAACTTCATTGACAAGCACATCAAGACTATCAGCTGTTTCTGGTAATGCAAATGAAAGTTGACTAAAGTTATGTTGTATAATATTTCCACTACAATCATGAAGGCTCGCAACGGTAATCGTATAAAGCTCGCGCTGTTGCAAAGCCTGAGCAAACTCCAAAGTGATTTGTCGTAAGGCCTTATCCACATAATAGTTTTTCGTAATCGTAATCAACGGAGAGATTGAAAAAGAAACTGTTGATAAATCTTTCTCTAGCTTTTCATTGAAAGTCAGCTCTAAAACTGTAGGTGATTGTGCGGTTACCGACAGAAGTTGTGGCCCGGTAATATCAGGCTTGTTTGCAAAAACTGAATTCTGTTTTCCCGGTGTTCCGCCCGAAGGATCTTCGGAGGCTGTCCAGTTGTCTTCTTCTCCGCAAACATTATTAATGTCAATGAGTTCTATCGACCAGCCACCTTCTTGCTTATCGGCATCGTGATACCATTCGAGTGTATAATTAACAGAGTCAATAGTTTGGTTTACTGGATCGCGCAAGGTGAGATTATCGCCATCGTTATTGAGCGTTGGAAAATTGGAAACACCTATCACATTGCCTGAAAATAATTTAGTATTTGATGACGAAACAATAGTCCAATATTGCTGCGGCAAAATAACCTGACTTCCAAAAACAGCTGTAGAAGCACCGTCCGAAAATTTCCAACCGGATAAATCAACAGGATTAGAGCTTCGGTTATAAATCTCAATATATTCTTGTGCAGGTAAACCAACTTGCGGACTTGGGTCGGGGAAAATTTCAGTAATAATAATGTCTTTCGGATGAACTGGCATAGATTGAAAAAACATAAAAGGAAATAATGTTGTAGACATCGCGTTTCCGGCAAGGTCCTTTACACCAGAAACATTCAATAGATTTTGAGTCCCGTTTGAGAAATTCTTAGTGAAACTAATAACGACGGTTTTGTCATCCGCCTGGAGCGAGGCCGATAAGGGATTACCATTGTTGTCAATCGCGTAATTGTTGATGCTTTCTGAGGAAGGCTGATCAACCACTTCGGAGAATATTACCGAAAGCGTGTTAGCAGACGTTACCTGTACACTTGCAATTGCGGGTGGCGTTGTATCTGCTATCCGTGGGCCTGCATAAAAATCATCGTAATAAAATTTAGTAGCATTGCTTGCTGTGTAAACAGCCAACACACCAAAAAATGAAGAGCTATTAATCGTCACTTCTGTACCACTCTTTTCGAAAGTAAAATTTGTCCCGCCGGTATAGTCAGTATACAAACTCCAAAGCCCGGTGTTATCGCGTGTCACTTTTATTCGCACGGCAAATGAATTAGCAATAGTTCCGTTTGCGCCACGACAAACGGAAATTGATGTTGAGCCACTTTGCCGAAACAACTCGATGGCATCGTTGCTGCCAGCTTCTCCAAACTGGAGATAATAACCATTCAGCGGCTGTGAGAAATCGACATTGTCGCTCACCAAATAGATCCTTCCGTAGTTTGTCGACGAAGGCGAAAAAGTTTGCTTCACATATACTTGCCACTCATATTTATCAAGGCTGACGGTAATAAATGGCGTTGACAGGTATGAACGTGCGGCCACAGAGTTGCTCAATTGTAGTTGCTTGGAAGTGTTAACAATATATTGCAAAGCTGATCCCGACCACACAGGGTTGCTTGTAAAATCTCCATCGGAGAAATTATCTGAAACTTGCGCCCTACAAACAGTCGTTAAGGCGAGCAGAAAAATAATCGTTGGGAATTTCATCATCGGGTCTTGCCAAAAATAGTATTTTTGTAATTCATAAATTTTTTTTAAAATGAAACTAGCAGTTGTAGGCGCTACCGGCCTTGTAGGCCAAGAAGTTTTGAAAGTAATTGCTGAGCGCAGCATCGAGTTTGATGAGTTGTATTTGGTGGCATCTGCCAAATCGGTAGGTCAAAAAATGAAATTCAAGGATAAGGAATATACAGTAAAGAGTATTGAAGAAGGATGCGAACTTGCTCCTGACGTTGCTATTTTCTCGGCAGGTGGCGGAACTTCATTGGAGTGGGCGCCCAAGTATGCCGAAAAAGGAACAATCGTGATTGACAATTCTTCGGCTTGGCGAATGGACCCAACGAAGAAATTGGTAGTGCCCGAGATCAATGGTCATGTTCTCAAAATTGATGACAGGATTATTGCCAACCCCAACTGCTCAACAATACAAATGGTGATGGCACTGGCGCCTTTGCATGTGAAATATAAAATAAAACGTATCGTTGTTTCGACTTACCAATCAGTAACCGGTACTGGAAAAGATGCCGTACGGCAAATGATGGAAGAAAGGAAGGGAATTGCCAACGGAATCAAAGTATACCCACACCCGATAGACATGAATGCGTTGCCACATATTGACTCTTTTTTGGACAATGGTTATACAAAAGAAGAGATGAAAATGGTTAATGAAACCCGCAAAATATTGGGCGACAACACAATTGGCGTAACTTCTACCACAGTGCGAATTCCGGCAATTGGCGGGCATTCAGAAGCTGTAAACGTAGAATTCTATAAAGACTTTGATTTAAGCGAAGTGCGCGAAATCCTTGAAAACACTGAAGGGGTTGAGGTGCAAGATGATGTGAAGAACAATGTCTACCCGATGCCCATTCTCTCACATGGTAAAGACGAAGTTTTTGTAGGCCGTTTGCGCAGAGACGAATCACAACCAAACACACTCAATATGTGGATTGTAAGCGATAACCTGCGCAAAGGAGCAGCAACAAATGCGGTGCAAATTGCAGAGTTTTTGATGGAAAAGAGTCTGGTTTATTAATTGTAATTTTGAATCAAACTTTAAAATAATATGAGCAAAGGACTAATTACAACACTCGTAGTAATCGGAATCATCATAGTTTTTGTTGGAGGATTTTTCATGTGGGGAACGGGAGTTTATGACAGTGCCGTCAAAGAACAGGAAAACGTTAATGAATCGTTTGGGAATGTTCAGGCGACGTATCAAAGAAGGGCTGATCTTATTCCAAGTTTGGTAGCAACCGTTAAAGGTGCAGCCGAAAATGAAAAAGGAATACTTACTCAGGTGACTCAAGCCAGAGCGGGTATAGTCAATGCAAAAACTCCCGAAGAATTGGACAGGGCTGGAAAACAAATTAACACTGCTATCAATCTTGCATTTGAAGCATATCCTCAAATAAGATCAACTGAAAACTTTCAAGAACTCCAATCGCAATTGGAAGGAACTGAAAACAGGATTAATGTAGCTCGTCAGAGGTACAACGAAACGATCAAAACATACAATTCTTATGTTCGGGGATATTTTAAGCGGATGGCATTGAATTGGTTCGGAAGTGGCGAAGAGTTCGCTGTAAGAAAAGGTTTTGAAGCCGCAGCAGGCTCCGAAAAAGCTCCCGAAGTGAAGTTCTAATTCTTCAAAAAAACACTTAAAATGAAGGCTCGGTAAACCACCGGGCCTTTTTTGCTTTATCGCAATCTTCTATTGTCTAAATAGTTCTTAAACATCCCTGTTTACTTATTAAGTAAGCAAACTTTAAAAACTTGCCGTCGTAATAGAGCAATCATTAACCAATTATAAAAAATGAAAATTAGCTATCTGACTCTGGCCCTTGTGACAATGTTGAGCTTTGGATCTCAAGCCCAGGAAAAAAAAGCGATTGATACTCTGGCTATCGTAAAACCATTAACTGGTTTTATTGAAGCTTTCAATCAAAGAAAAGCAAAACTTCCTGAAGGGCTTTTCACACAAGATGCCTTTATTGTTGACTTATTTGCTCCATTTACCTGGACTGGTAAAGTTGCCATGGACGATTGGTATTCTATACTGTATGGAAGGACACCGGAAGAACAAACACGACAAGCGGCTTCTAAGCAACACGTAGAAATTTCGAAACTAAGTTTCCTTGATGTGAAAAACGATGTGGCCTATTTCAGCGTTCCGGCCGATCTGACATACACTAACGTTAAAAAAGGAACAAGACATGTAATAAAAGGCTATTGGACAGTTACCGTTAAGCAGGTCTCTGGCAATTGGCTGATGACATCAAATGTTTGGGCAGTAGTTTCACTCGGAGTGGTGAAATCTTAATTGCAATTCGAATTGCTTTGAAGAACGCCCTGGGTAAAATCGGGGCGTTTTATTTTATCGGATTTTACTTACAACTCTTTTTTATTGCAGCTTTTGCATCTTGTGAGCCAAGTTCATCAGCACGTTTTAAATCAAGACAGCCATCGTAGTTGTTGTTCATGGTGAGCTTCACAAGTCCACGCTGGTAATAGCTTTCGGCATCGGTAGGATAAATATCTATGGAAGAAGAATAGTCTGCAACAGCCCCGGCATAATCCTCTTTTTCTGTTTTACTTAGCGCCCGATTGTCAAAGTATGTAGGGTTGGTAGCATCAAGCTCAATCGCTTTTGTGTAGTCGGCGATCGAACCGTCGTAATCCTGCATCGTATGCTTAAGTACTCCACGCAAATTAAAAGTTTCGGCGTCCTGGCCATTCAATTCAATTGATTTGTTGTAGTCTTCAAGTGCGCCCTTTAAATCTTCTTTCGCGCTTTTAGCTAAGGCGCGGTTTTCATATTTCAATGGATCTTTAGCATCTAACCGAATAGCTTCGTTGTAATCCGCAATGGCGAGATCAAAATTGCTTGTGTTGTAATACGCTACACCCCGATAGTTGTAAAGATTCGCATCGTTTTTGTCAAGCTCTATTGCTTTGGAGTAGTCATCAATGGCGCTGACATATTCGCCAAGCTCAGCTTTTACAATACCACGATTAAAATATTTATCATCATTCACCGGACCAATTTCTATTGCCTTGGAAAAATCAAAGTAAGCACCTTGCAGATCCTCGATGTTATACTTGGCAAAGCCACGGTTGGTATAGGCTTCACCGTATTTGGAGTTGTATTTGATAGCTTTGTCAAGGTCATCGATAGCGCCGTCATCGTCCCCTAAATTAATTTTTGACTCCCCACGATAATTCAAAGCATCTGCCAGTGTGGAATCTATTTCCAGTGCGTAGTTAAAGTCACCTATAGCGCCGTAGTAATCGTTTAATGCCATGCGTGTGCGTCCGCGCAAAGTGAATGCATTTTTATTTTTAGCTCCTGACTCAATGATCTTGGTGAGATCAATCTTGGCACCTGCAAAATCCTTGGCATCCATTTTTTTCCGAACGGCATCCAGAGCAGCATCGGTTTGTGCATTGGAGCAAAAAGAGGCAAAGACCAGCAAGATTACTATATGTTTCATTGTAAAAAATTGAAAAGCAAGTTAAGAAGTTTTGGGTAATCAAGTTGGCTCAAGGGCATTCATAAGAATTAACAACCGCTTAAGAATATTTTTCAAACCCGCTGCGCTCTAAATCGTAGATTGGATGATAATACTGTGAATATGAAACAACTACTCTGTGTCACTTTAATATTCTTTGCTTTCGTAGCAACAACCGCGCAAGATAAGCCGCTTGACATGAAGATGGATTTTGAGGAATATGATCCGCCATCATCCTTGGTTGTTGAGGAGCATCACCTGACCAAATCAAAATTCCCTTTCATTGACATACACAACCACCAGGGAAATATGAATTCAGGCGACCTGGGTGTACTGATTAAAGACATGGATAAACTCAACATGACTGTAATGGTAAATCTTAGCGGTCGCGGGTTTGGAGGAAGTAACGATCACCTCGAAAAATCGATGGCAAACATCAACAAGAATTTCCCGAAACGATTTGTACTTTTTACCAACATCAGTTTTACCGATATCGACAAGCCCGACTGGACAGCACGCACAGTTCAACAATTAGAAACAGATGTAAAACTAGGAGCAAAAGGTTTAAAAATATATAAGACCTTAGGCATGTTTGCCAAAGACAGCAAAGGTAGACGCGTGCACGTTGATGATCCGCGGATTGATGCCGTGTGGGACAAATGTGGCGAGTTAGGAATACCGGTTCTCATTCACGCAGCCGATCCAAAACAATTTTGGCAACCTATCGATAAAAACAATGAACGCTGGCTTGAATTGAAACTTCATCCTGGCCGCAGGCATGACACCGATTCTGTAAAATGGGAGACGATCATTGCTGAGCAACACAAGATGTTTAGAAAGCACCCAAAGACAAAATTCATTGATGCGCACTTGGGCTGGTATGGAAGTGATTTAAAAAAGCTGGGGCAATTGCTGGATCAAATGCCTAATGTATACACCGAAATAGGAGCTGTCATCGCCGAACTTGGCCGCCAACCGCGAGCGGCGAAAATTTTCTTGACAAAATACCAGGATCGTGTTTTATTTGGCAAAGACAGCTGGGTGCCCGAAGAGTACGAAACTTATTTTCGTGTGCTTGAGACTGAAGACGAATACTTCCCTTATCACAAGCGCTACCACGCATTTTGGAGAATGTACGGCATTGGCTTACCCGACGAAATCCTTAAAAAGATTTATTATAAAAATGCGTTGAACCTGCTGCCGGGAATGGACAAGGGATTATTTCCGAAATAGATTAAGGCTGCTGAAAATAATACCAGGCAATATCGGCATAGCAGTATTTTACTGTGGCCGTAATTCCCTTGTGGAAAAATCTCTTGGGTAAATAGGTTTCAATCTCCTTTTTGGATTTTTGAAATCCACAGTTATAAGCGCAAGCGAAGAATTTTATTCTCTCCGCTTCATTTTTTAGTTCAGGATAACGTGTAGTCACCACCTTGAAATACATGCAGAGATAATCTAAAGCCCACGATTTGTCTTTCAGCCGCTGCACTCGTCTTGATCGCTTGTCTTCAGTTTGTAAAGTATCACTTGACAAAAGATGGGATTCTTTTAGGCCAAATAGGTTTATGAAATCTTTCTCGACATTTTCGGCAAATGATGGCTTGATTTGAAATTGGCCAATAGAAAAATTGGCGTAGTCCTTTCCAAACTGAACGTAAAGCGTCTCAAGAGCAAACGTTTCGACTTTATCCTGAATAGAATTGTAGCGAATCAATTCCGGAAAAACAATAGCAAATACTTCTTTTGAATTTAGCCCATGCTTTTGAATGGATTCTGTCATCCACTTCTCTTTTTGTAAGAATAGGATGGCCTGATCGTAATCATTTGAGAAAATCGCACGATAATCTTCTTCTCGCTTCTGGGCAGATACTGTAAAAACAAAAAGCAGCCCGAAGGCTGCTGTTACAAAATATTTTTTATTCAAGCTTATTGTGGTTTTTGATAGACTACAAGCTGATTACCTTCCAATGCAAGCCACTTAAAATACTGACGACCAACTGAATTGACGGACTCTATTTTTAATGGATACTCAAAATAGTCTCCATCAGCGAAGTAAATTTTTTGATCTTTCACTTCCGTCATATTTTTCCCGTCAAGGCTAAGATAAAGATTGCAAGGATCATGCGTTTCATTTTCAGGAAAGGTCTTAACCACTTGCCCATCTACATAAACTTTATTATGTGATTGATAGACAATACGACTACCAAGATACCATGCTCCCTGAAACCAGCTGGTTTCTGTTATGCTTAGTGTTTTCCCCCCGGAAGTTGAGATTTGATAGGTCTTATAATCGGGAGTGTGGTACATGCCAAACTCAGAATTGTCTGGGGCAGCAAGAATCGATGTTGGCGCTACAGCGTAAGTACTAAGTGTTTTATCTGATGCTGAAGTAATCACACTGTATTTCACTTTTTCATTGTATTGTCCTTCAGTCGTTGATGCAATGGCATAAAAATTTTTTCCGTCAGGTGTGAGAAAAAACTGAAGAAGCTGTTTATACGGGCCATATTGTTTCCCGTTGAAATTGATTGTTGTGCTGAGCACACTAGTCAGAGTTTTGCCTTCAGTTTGTTTTGATGCCTCAGCTAATTTCTTCTTCACATCGTCCATTTGTGCAGGTGTCATATAGGCCGACATTTGCTTCAGTTGATCGTCTGTGATCGCCGGAGTCTGCATCGCATGAGTCTCCGTTTGGTTGGAAGTATATTTCTTGATCTCATCTGAGCTTTGATGAATTTCTCTTAGCTTGGAGTAGCTGCATTGCAAAGAAGAAGTCTGACAATTATTGCTGTTGGAGGAGCTTGGACACGCCACTGGAGTTTTCGATCCGTTTACGTAAGAATAACATTGTACCGAATTGTTGCTGGATCTCCTGGCTACAATAAAAGCGATATCGCTGGTGTTTGAGCCCAAACTGATACAGTTTTCCTGATAATCGAAAACTTCATCAGCCGCCATTGACAGAACAACTGTCCGTGTGACATTAGCACTCAGTTTATTGTTCTTATTGGGTTGTCCTTGGCTCTGCGAAGAAGAGCCAGTTCCGTTTTCTAATTTATTTACTTCCTGATTGGCTTTATTTTTGAGTTTGTTAAGCAAGCTCTGTGCAGGAGAAGGAGTTACAAACAAAACGAGAGCAGCGAGAGAGAGGTATTGTTTTTTCATAGGTTGGGGTTCATTTTTATAATGAAGTTAAATCAAGCCAAACTGTATTTGACCTACTGACCTATTCAAAGTTCGAAAAAAGTTTGTCAAATGAAACAGCAGCCAATCAGCAATTTTTTCATACTGAAAGAGAATTCCTATCAGATGTTTATTCGATTTTCAAGGCAAAAAGACTGAATTAGATTTTGAAGTGTTTTAGTTGAATAATTTCTTCCGGCTTTAAAAACCGCCATTGCCCGCGGCCGAGGTCCTTTTTGTCGAGCCCCGCATACACTACGCGGTCGAGTCTCACTATCTGATAGCCCAGTGTTTCAAAGATCCTCCGCACAATTCGATTCCAGCCAATGTGTATTTCAATTCCTACCTCCTTGTCGTTATCACTAACAACTGCAAGATCATCTACTTGTGCACGGCCTTCTTCGAGATAAACTCCATCAAGAATTTTTTGAAAGTCATTTTTAGTAAGAGCGCGGTCCAACTCTACTTTGTATATCTTTTTTGCATTGTATGACGGATGTGTAAGCTTGTCGGCTAGATCGCCATCATTGGTAAATAAAAGTAAGCCTGTTGTATTTCTATCAAGCCGACCAACTGGGTAAATACGTTCTTTGCAAGCATTAGCCACCAGATCCATTACCGTATTACGTTCTTCGGGGTCGTCGGTGGTAGTGATAAACCCTTTAGGTTTATTTAATAAAATATAAACCAAAGGTTCTGCTTTAAGTTTTCGTCCTTCGTAGCGTACATCATCTGTGGCCTTTACTTTATGGCCCATTTCAGTGATGGTTTCACCGTTGACAGTGACCAACCCCATTTTAATTAACTCATCTGCCTCGCGCCTGCTGCCCACGCCACTGTTGGCCATGAACTTGTTCAGGCGGATTAATCCATCTTCTTGCTTTTGTTCCTTTTTTACTTCAGGTACAGAGCCGGATTCGGCCCTTGCAAATGATTTTTTTGAAGTGAACGATTTCTTAAACCCTCCCTCTCTTCGTTCGGGCCTTTCAAATTTTGAATAATCGGGTTTCTTATCGAGTGATTTTTCGCTGTCTTCTTTTTTGAATTTAGAGAAACGATCATCGCCTGGTTTTCTTTTTTCGAAAGATTTGGAATATTTCCCTTTTTCATCTGATGAGCGTGGCCGTTCAGGCCTTGGTGAAAAAGTTTTCTTGTCGTCCCTTCCCGGGAATCGTTTTTCGCCTGCCGATGAGTCCCGATCATCATCTTTTCTGATGAATGGCTTTGGTCGATCTGAATTGAAGGATTTTGCTGCACCAAATCTTGAGCCACCCGACTTTGAGAATCTTTTTTCATTTGATGGGGATTCACGATCACCTTCTCTTTTTCTAACAAATGGTTTAGGCCTGTCGGAATTGAAAGGTTTACCTGCTCCGAATCTGGAGCCGCCGGGTTTAGAAAATCTCTTTTCGCCCGATTCATTTTTATCATCTCTGCGAAACCCTGATGTTGGCCGCTTACTTCCAAATGATTTCCCAGCATCAGATTTCCGACCGAATGGTGCTTCCTTTTTGCCTCTTGATTCGCCTGAATCAAATCTTGAAGAAGAAAATTTAGCTGGTTTTGAGAACCGGCTTCCCCCCGAAGGTCCGTCTTCTCTTGCGCCGGGCCTTGCTTTCTTCTTGGTGCGAAAAGATTTTTCAGCTTCCGTCCTTTTTCCGAAGGATGTTCTTTTGCTTCCTGATGCTCTGCCTGGGCGTGCCATAATTATTTTATTTCGGTTGAATGAAGGTAACGGTATGATTGATGATAAAAAAATTGCGGCTCCGATGCAATCAGAGCCGCAATCTGTGAGTAATACTACGTGTTATTGATTTTCCGGAGACTCGCCAATGGTGTTTACTTCGTTGCTAAAGTCTTTGGGAGTAGGCAATTCGCTGATGTCGTTAATTCCAAAGTATTCCATGAACTTAGGGCTTGTGCCATACAGCATTGGCCTTCCAATGGTCTCGGCTTTGCCCTGAATTTCGATCAGTCCTTTGTCTAACAATTTCTGGATGGCGTAATCGCAATTCACGCCACGGATATTTTCAACCTCAGGCTTGGAGATTGGCTGTTTGTAAGCGATAATGGAAAGTGTTTCCATTGCTGAAATCGACAATCTCTTTTTAGATTGTTGTTTTAGCATAATGCCAATGCTTGTTTGGTAAGCTGGCTTGGTAAGGAACTGATACCCTCCACCTGACTTATTCAATTGAAAAGAAAATTCTTCGGATTGAAATTTTTCTTCCACGCGCTGAAGCGCAGCGATAATATCTTCTTCCGGTACTTCGGCATTGAACATTTCTGAAAGGCACGCCTTCAAATCTGCTATTTTGCTCGGGGAAGGCGAACAAAACACCAGCGCTTCAATATGGTTTTGTAAAAAGTCCAAAAGAAAGGTTATTTAATAAATCCTAATTAATCCTGTTTCATCATTTTTGCCTCGATCGACTGCGTGGTGTGAGGTACGGCAATCAGGCGTTCCTTTGAGATCAGCTTTCCGGTTACGGAGCAGATTCCATAAGTTCCGTTTTTAATCCGGACTAATGCGTTTTCCAAATTTGTAATGTACTTCAATTGGCGTGCTGCCAGTTGACTCATGTTTTCTTTTTCGGCCGTTTCAGCTCCGTCTTCCAATACTTTGGTGTTACCGCCAGAAGTAGAGTCTGTGCCTTCATCATTATTACGATTGAGAGTTTCTTTCAAGATTTTGAACTCGTCGCGGGCTTTGTTGAGTTTGCCGTTGATGAGTACTTCAAATTCTTTCAGTTCCATATCGCTATAGCGTGTCTTGTCGTTGGGCATTGCCGATTTTGCCGGCTTATGCGCAATGGGTCTCTGGGTAAGAATAGGGAAAATGTTTAATTGAGATGGTGCTGGCTTGGTGGGCACTACGGCTTTTATTTCACGCTTGGGGGCAACTACCTTTTTAGCAATCTTCAACTGCTTTTTAGGTGCCACTTTCTTAGCCACTACCTTTTTCTTTGCCTTTTTAGCAGGCGCGGATTTTTTCGCCTTAACAGTCTTTTTTGCTTTGACTACCTTCTTTGCCTTAACAGTGCTTTTTTTAGCAGGCTTGGCCTGTTTCTTCTTAGCTGATTTTGCCATAAAAATCCGGGTTGAGAGTTTTGAAAAAAGTTGCGCAAAAATACGCTACTGTGCCTGAAACAAAAAATCCCAAGAAAAGTTTGGGATTGAGCTGACTGGCGAGGTTTCTAACGCACTTTTAAGCCCGAGTAAAGTTAAGCAATGGAAAAGTTGGCTTAATTATCGAAATCAGGATCGTAGCTGGCTTCTCTGCTACCACCACTACGGCCCTCTTCTTCATCACCGCTTCCTTCAAACTGGCTATCGCCGCCGTCAAAATCTTCATTACCGCTGAAACTGTCTGCTGCTTCCGCCGGATCGGCAGCAGGGTCGAACTCCTGGGGTTTGCTTGACTCTACATCATAGCCACCGTCACTGTTTTTAGTTGCGGGCACTTTAACCAGGTAAACAGAATCATCGGTTTCCAACGGAAACACAAAAATCGGCTCCTTCTTGGCATTGGTAATGCGGGTGATACTAGCTTCATATCCGTTGGGATATTGATCGCGCATCAGGTCGCGCAAGTTTTCAGATAAGTTCTCGAGACTTTTAATTACTCTTTTTTTCGCTGCAGCCATCGTTTCAATACGGTAAAAAAATCGGCTCAAGTAGCAAAGGATTGACAGAGTAGGCAAGAATTTTTTTAAAATTTTTTTGGCATTGAAGGAAATATTCCTACTTTTAATTTCAGTACAATCAAAAACTAACCCCCTACCTGATCGATATATACTTCTACGTTACCTAAACGCACACATAATGATTGACAACAGGTGCAGCGATAGCCATTTGGTTTCGCTCTATCAGATCGGTAACGAGGAAGCTTTCGAAATGCTGCTTCATAGGCACAAATCAAGGGTTTATACCTCCATTTATTTAATTGTAAAAGACCGCTACGTAGCAGAAGATTTGCTGCAAGACACATTTATTAAAGCTGTAAATGTGATTAAAAGCGGCCGTTACAATGAAGAAGGGAAATTTATGCCTTGGCTTAGCCGAATAGCCCATAACCTTGCCATTGACCATTTTCGCAGTCGCAAACGCCACCCACAAGTAACTTTGGAGGATGGTAGCCGCCTTTTTGACTCGATGGAGTTTGCCGAGGATTCTTTTGAAACAATTCAACTACAACAGGATACCAAAAGCCGGTTGCGCTCGTTGATAAAAGACCTGCCCCAAGAGCAAAAAGAAGTGTTGATTATGCGTCATTATTTACAAATGAGTTTTCAGGAGATTGCAGATCATACGGAGGTGAGTATCAATACTGCGCTGGGTAGGATGCGGTATGCGCTGATCAATTTGCGTAAAAAGATGTCTACAAATATTAATGCCTATGATAAAAACGTTTACCCAACACGATCTGATGAGGCGCCTTTACCTCGAAACCTCGGAAGAGGAGACAAAGGAGATTGATAAGGCCCTGCTATGCGACAGCGAATTGCAACGCCAGTATAAGGAAATGGTGGCAATGAAAAAGCAAATGGATGAAATTCAATTGAATCCTTCTGATGCTGTCATCAAAAACATTCTCCACTATGCTCAAGGACTTCAGGAGCATAGTTAGCAAAATGAGCTGAAATGCCTCAAAGCCCCAAAATGGGGCTTTTTTTATCCCCTTAAACTGTAAGTTGCTTATTATGTGACGGTAAGAGCACTCAACCGTTATCTATGCTTTTATACCCTGCCCTCACCAAATTATTGACTAATGAAAGAAACATTACCTCCCTGTTGTTTTTGTGTGAATTGCACAGTTAGCCCTTGAACCACAGCTAATTGTTTTCCGTTATTTGTATAACCACTACGAAAAATGAAAAATTCACCTAAACTGGCTATCCTTCAAAGTTTGGATACCATGGATCAGGTACAAATGGAGAATGTCCTGTTGTACATCAGGGAGATTCTGCAGCAGCCTGCTCACGTGGATTACAAGAACTTTAAAAAGGAAGCTTTGAAACAGATCCGCAAGGCGCTGCGACAAAGCAAAACTTCTCAGGGTCTGCAACTGACAGCCTGAGGTAGCCTAAAGTGCCTTTCAAAATACAAGTGATTTCACTTGCGAGAAAAGTTATCCCTTAAAAATTCTGGCTTTAAAAAATAGTTAACTGAAGGTTAACTCATTGATGATAAATCAAAGACTAATTATCGTCTTTGTCCTTATCCTTGTCTTTGAAGTACTTGTCTTCATCAAACTCTTCGGTCTTTTTTACTGCAGGCCCGATTTCCAAGATTCTAAATTCGGTACGTCTGTTTTTCTGCCTGCCTATCGGGTTATCAGTCCCGTCGGGATTTGTGTTTCTTGCGATTGGCACACTTTCGCCATATCCTTTTGCTTCGAGGCGCTTAGGTTAAATTCCCTTTCGGATCAAATAATTTACCGTGCTTTCGGCTCTGCGCTGTGAAAGCTCAATATTATAAGCATCAGAGGCGACACTATCGGTGTGCGAACCCATTTCAATTTTTATCTCGGGATTGTCGTTGAGTAACTGCACCAACTTGTCAAGCTCATGTGCTGCTTCGGGATTGATGTCTGCTTTGTTGTAAGCAAAGTAAATGTTCTTAAGAACAAACGTGAGGTTTTTTGCTTTCTTGTCGAGGATAAGCACCGTGTCGAGTGTGATGTTGGTGACTAATTCCTTCAGTGACTCCAAAGGCACCGATTTACCATGGGTTGTATACGTTTGGCGCTTCACCAAATAACCATCGCGCTCTCCAAGCAAAAAGTAGTATTCATCAGCGTAAACACGGAACAAAAACTTTCCATCATTTCCGGTGGTAAAGTCTTGCATCACGTCACCATCGCTACCAAGCAAGGAAATTTTGGTGTCTGGTAAAATTTCACGTGTACTGTCTTTTCGCAAAGCGTAAGTTACCCCTTGCAAATAATAGTTGACAACTCGCAAATTGGGGTCGTCATTCACGAAAGTGTAAATATCATCATCACCTTTTCCGTTTTCGCGATTTGAAGTAAAAAACCCGCGATCTGGTTTGAATAAAAACATACCAAAATCATCGCCTGTAGAATTCATTGTAGGCCCCAGGTTCTCTATCACATTTTTTCCGTTGGCGCGGTTCACTACAAACAGATCCAGCATGCCGTAACCGGGGTGACCGTCAGAAGAAAAGTAAAGCTTACTGTTCTCGGCCACGTAAGGAAACAACTCATCACCTCCAGTGTTGATATCGGGTCCGAGGTTTTTCACTTTACCAAAACGTCCGCGACTGTCCATTTGCGCAGAGTATAAATCGAGACCACCGTAGCCTCCTTTTCTGTTTGAAGAAAAATAAAGGGTTCGTCCGTCCGGGCTCAAAGCCGGTGTTGATTCCCACGAGTTGGGCTGATTGACATTGATTGGAACCGGGTCTGACCACTGCCCGTTGCGGAATCGCGAAAGAAAAAGATCAACGTCACTTCCACCTTTGCGCTTCCCTGAATTGCCGCGGGCAAAAATCATCAGTTTGCCATCGGGTGTAAAAGTGATGCAGCCTGTATTTACATTTTGAAGGTTGATATTTGAAGGCAGGGTTTTTAAAGTAGCAATGTCAACATTAGCGCCTTTTGTATCGACTTGGTACAGATCTGTAAAAGGCGTGCCCGAGGCTTCATAAATTCTGGCGTTGGTGCGGGATGAGGCAAAATACAATTCACTGTTGGAATAAGCGGGAGCATATTCTGCAAATGGCGTATTGAGTGCATCAAGATTTTTTACACGGTAATAGTCCTTTTTGCTTGTCAGATTTGTCAGATAATCCAGACCCTTGAGCTCTTTTCCTACCCTATCTTTAAGTTTTTCGTCTTCCGTACTTGCAGCAAGGTTATCCAATTCTTTTTTGGCTTCCTCGTATTTGCCGTTGGCTTGCAGCGCTTTGGCATAGTACAAGCCTACCGAATCCTTTTTTGTACCACGTCCTTTGGCCTTGGCATAAAAAGGTTCTGCATCCTTTATCCGGTTAGAAAGTCGGTATGATTCAGCGACGAAATAATTCGCTTTGGGATTGTTGGGTTGTCGTGCCAAAACACCTTTGTAATAGGAAATTACCTTTTGGTATTTGGCATATTTGAATGCTTGCTGAGCCTTTTTTTCGGGACTGCAAGATGCCACTGTAATGGCTGTGGCAAAAAGTAGAAACCTGAGCTTAGTCGATGGCATGAAAATGTAATTTCGCAAGTGGAGTAAAATTACAAATAAACGTGTTATGCAGATAACGCATTTTTAGGCAAATATTTTGCTAACCAGGTTTTTTCTACGGGCGTTTTCCACTGGGTATCAAAATTGCTTTTGTCGGCCACCAGGTTATTGAAGGTTATTGTGGAGGCCGAAAAAGTGCCAGATTGAAACAAGGCATTTATGTCTTTAATAGGGTGAATGTTAATTCTTCCTTCGGTGAAAAAGGCGATTTTGGTTCTATCAAATAATTCAATACCCAATTCAGCCCCGATTCCTTTTAACGTCCGCACTGATCCGTCAATAGAACAGCCGCTTGCACCAGCCGCGGTTTCATCTACTGCCAGAATGATAAAATGATTAAATTCTATTCGGAAAGATGCTTTAAGAGGGTTTCCATGGGCCACCCATTTGGTACAGAAATCATTCAGTTCCTCGGAAATAGTAATTTCCTCATTCGGAGAAAACCGGCGATCAGACTGGTAAATCCAAACGCGAGAGTAACCCGGCAATTCATTAAATGGAACGTACATCAGATAATATTTTATTGACTCGATAATTCCGAATGAAGCATACTTCTAAACGAAATCCGGCAATTTAAAATTCAATTTTTAAAGAGCTTCGGCAATTAGCTCTGCAATGTCTTTCACTTTCACTTCATTTTCTTTCTCCTTGTTTTTTACACCATCGGTCATCATTGTCATACAAAACGGACAGGCAACGGCTATTGTTGGTGCACCGGTTGCTAGAGCTTCTTCAGAACGGGATATGTTGATGTCGCTTTTCCCTTTTTCAGGCTCCTTGAACATTTGCGCTCCACCAGCTCCACAGCAAAGACCGGTAGTCCGGCATCGTTTCATTTCCACCAAGTCGGCATCAAGTGCTTGCAACACACTACGAGGAGCTTCATAAATATTGTTGGCTCGGCCGAGATAACATGAATCGTGGTACGTGATTTTTTTTCCTTTGAACGATCCGCCTTCTATTTTTATTTTTCCTTCGCTGATTAATTGCTGTAAAAAGGTAGAGTGATGAATGACTTCATAATTTCCACCCAGTTCGGGGTATTCGTTTTTTAATGTGTTGAAACAATGTGGGCAAGCGGTGACAATTTTCTTGATGTTGTAATTATTTAACACCTGAATATTGTTCATGGCCTGCATCTGGAAAAGAAATTCGTTGCCTGCTCTGCGGGCAGGATCGCCTGTACAGGTTTCTTCGGTGCCGAGTACGGCAAATTTGGTTTGAGTCGCATTTAAGATTTTAACAAAGGCTTTGGTGACACGCTTTGCGCGGTCGTCAAACGATCCGGCACAGCCTACCCAAAATAAAACTTCCGGGCTTTCTCCTTTTGCGGCCATTTCGGCCATTGTCGGTGCGTTCATAATTCTTGTTTAATCTTTAGCCCAGTTAAAACGATCGATTGGTGCAAATTTCCAGGGCGCGAAACTAGTCTCAATATTTTGAAACATTGAATTCCACTGCGCAGGCGAGCCACTTTCTTCCATGGCCACATACCTTCGGTCAAAAGAAAATGTTCAAGCGGATAGTGCCGGCATCACTGCATTTCCTGATTTACATTGGCTTTCTGGTTATCAATCTTGAGGTGCTTGAATTTGTCATCGATGGCATCTTTGGCACTCACCGAATTTTCGCTCCCTACCTCGGCAGTTTTTATCACTTATTGATGAATGTCTTCGAGTTTTTGGCAATTGGCGTACTGATCGCCTGTTTGTCTTTTCTTATTCGAAGAAATGTCCTCAAAGTAGCACGCTTCCGGTCGACTGAGATGACTGCGTGGCCCCGACTAGATGCTAACCTTATCTTAATCACAGAAATTATTCTGATGTGCGCCATTCTTACAATGAACGCGAGTGACCAAATTCTTCAGACCCAAAGCGAGCACTATATCAAAACCGGTTCGTTATTTTTCAGTTCGTTTCTAGCACCAGCACTCCAGGGTATTGGTACACCAACATTGATAATCATTGAGCGCTTCTGCTGGTGGTTTCACATTATCGGCATTTTGGGGTTTACCATTTACATCACATACTCAAAGCATCTTCATATTTTCATGGCCTTCCCCAATACCTATTATTCCAAATTGGAGGCCAAAGGTCACATCAACAACATGCCGGTAGTTACCAACGAGGTAAAATCCATGCTTGGCCTTGCGCCTGCACCTACTGCAGCCGCAGAACCCGGAAGGTTTGGTGCCAAAGACATCAATGATTTAAGCTGGAATAATTTGATGGCTGCATATTCCTGTACCGAATGTGGCCGCTGCACCAGCGAATGCCCCGCTAATCTTACCGGCAAAAAACTTTCACCGCGCAAGATTATGATGGACACCCGCGACCGCATGGAGGAAGTAGGCAAAAGCCTTCAGGCAGGTGGCAAGGGATTT
>JABDGP010000025.1 GCA_013285945.1 Bacteroidota bacterium
CAAGATTGTGATGGACGCAGGCTGTGGCACTGCTATTCTTTCTATTATGGCTTCGAAACTTGGAGCAAAATATATTGATGCGTTTGACATAGATGAATGGAGTATGACAAACGGGAAAGAAAACGCAGAGATCAATCACTGCACCAATATTAATATCCGGCTTGGAAAAATAGCTGACATGAAGTTTGAAAACAGGTTTGATATCATCCTGGCCAATATCAATCGCAATATTTTGTTGGAAGAGATCAAAGAATATTCAAATCAACTTCTTCGTGGCGGGCACCTGCTCCTCAGTGGTTTTTATGAAAAAGACATCGATGATCTTAAAAAGGAAGGCCTAAAATTCGATCTCCATGAAATTAATCGCGATAGCCGCGAATCATGGGCTTGCCTTCTGCTGGTGAAGAAATAATTTGAGTCAGTTGTACGTTCGAATATGCAGCGTATCTGCCTGTTCATTAGAACTTTCGCCATTTATTTCCGAACTTTCAAACCTTTGTGGCGTGAAAAAAACCTCATTATATACACTGGCATTTCTCCTCGCATGCCGCGTGGTGCTGGCTCAAACTGAGGAGCCCGTTAAACTTGCTTTTCAGGATAGCGTTCGAGTGGCTCTTGAAAACACAAAAGCCATAGATGCGTCGTCTATTGGCGCTTCTTTTGGCGGAGCCTGGATCAATCTTAGCCCTGATCAGCAGATGATGATCAAAAAACAGGCACGCCTTATGAAAAAGAAGGGTTACAGGGTTCAGCCTCAATTTGTCAATTATTACGGAACGCTTGTAGCCGCGGTGGATGTAGAGAAAATTGATGCGCAAAAGTTGACGGTTTTCCTGCGGGTGATTGGTAAAGCCATTGAAAAGAATAATCCAAATCAGGTCAACCTCACTTTACATCAGGCTCGGGATTTTTTTGAACATCATGCCCTCAGTTATGAGAAGTATTTTCGCTTGCGTGCCTCAGATGACGATTACACATTTGATTATCTGGAACCGGCAGCGCCAGATACTTCTCGTGTAGTATATGACCCCAAGGCAGACTCCATTGCAGCTACGATACCCACATGGCAGCGACCTGTGACACAACCCCAGTTGCTCGGGCCGGTAATTATTTTCAAACAACTGTCGCTCAACTTTATCACACCTTTTGACTCTGCATTTCTGAAAAATACAAAGGGCACATTCTCTTTGCGCGACAGGGTTTTTGTTGGTGAAGGCGGCAAGTTCGATTGGTCACCGGCCGGACTAAGTGCAGACTCCGTTTTTTACGAGTTCAGCAAATACAATTTTAAAACTGCGCAAGCGGCGCTAAGTGCCGTGCAGGGAAAACTTACTTATGTCGGGCGTTTGCCGGGAAAGGTGCCTGGTATTTTTGAATACAAAAGCGTCAAACATGTAGGAAAGAATCCTGCTGCCTATCCTCGATTTAAATCGTATGAAAATAATGTGACCATTCTTGGCCTTGGCTCCGACAAGCTTCATTATTCTGGAGGTTTTGGATTAGAAGGCCCAATGATGACAAGCAACTCGGTGAGTGGCAAGCCGGCAACAATTGAGGTATTGGGTGAGTCCGATAAAAAATTTAAAGCTGTTGCGTTGTCACTAACATTCAAGGATTCTTTGGTAATGTCAAGCAATGCCCGTATCGTTATCTATCAGGGCAGCGATTCTCTCGTTCACCCTTCTATGCAGTTGCGGTACAATTACGGCAGACAAACTTTGGCACTGGGTCGTAGTGACGCGCCCCTTCATAAAGCGCCATTCTCCTCTTCTTATTTTGGCGTTGACTTCAATGCAGATCGGATACGATGGAATCTAAAATCCGACAGCCTCGACATTTTTACCGAAGGCAGCGCGCATGTCTCTCCAATGGTCATCGAATCGCACGATTTTTATGATCCAGAAGATTTTCGCCAGCTCAGTACTCAGAACTTTGATTTCAATCCATTTGCATTGGTAGTTAACTACGCAGTGCGCAACAATACCCAGGACTTTTCTGTTTTTGAATTGACCGATGCCAAAAGAAATGCCGGTGCTGTGCGCATGGCCGCAGACTTTCTTTCACAGAAGGGCATGATCGACTACGATGCCCGTACAGGCAAAATTCATGTGCGGGATAAAGCCATCCATTTTTTGGAAGCGGCCAAGGGCAAGACCGATTATGACAACATGAAAATCCATTCGCTGGCAGATACCGTTGCCAATGCCACCATCAACTTCAAAAAGAATACGATGACAGTGCATGGTGTGGATGAATTTAATATCAGTGATTCGTTGAACGTGCTTGTAAAGCCGGATAGCAGCGTAATAACTTTTTTGCAAAATCGCGATTTGAAATTCAAAGGCACAATCAATGCCGGCAATTTTGAAATCACAGGAAAAAACTTCACGCTTAAATACGACAGCTTCTTTGTGAGCCTTAATCATATCGATTCAATTCGATTTTATGTAACTGAAAAGGATGGAACACGTAGGCGAGTAAATAATTCGATGGTAGGAGCTGACTCAACAGCAGCTGCAGCGGGTGGCTTACAAGCATCGGCCAATAAAACTTCGGGCACATTATATATTAACAAACCGGATAATAAATCTGGAAAGATAAAATATCCAAATTTTCCGAGACTTGATGCTAGCGCTGGGGGCGCAATTTATTTCGACAGAAAAGAAGTTCTTAATGGTGCTTATGATCGATCTGTCTTTTTTGTAGTGCCTCCCTTTAAACTAGATAGCCTTAACGATGCCGATCCGGGCTCAATCAATTTTGATGGTACGTTTGTCTCCAGCGGCATGTTCCCAAGCTTCAAAGAGAAACTGCATACTATGGCCGACAAATCACTGGGCTTTACCCACGCGATACCAAAGACCGGCTACAATTTGTATTTGGGAGACGGCAAATTGTATGGTGGAATTAATATGGACAACGCCGGCCTTCATGCCACAGGCCGAATTGATTATTTGGCGTTAACAACTGAATCAAATGACTTTACCTTTTATCCTGACTCGGTGTTAGCCAAGGGAACTGTGGGTGAGATCAGAGACAAACAGTTTGGCGCTGTGAATTTTCCACAGGTTACATTCACTGATTACCAGATGAAGTGGTTTCCAAAGCAGGATAAATTCAAGGTGAAAAACCTGAAGGAGCCTTTTTCATTGTATCAAAAGACAGCTACGCTCAATGGCAGTCTTACCATTTCCAAAAAAGGAGTTACTGGCGGTGGCCGGATTAGCACCCGTGGCTCTGAAGTGGCTAGCCGCGAATTGAATTTCTCTTCAAAAGACTTTGGAGCGCGGCATGCACGATTTGAGGTGAAAACCGGAAACCCTGATAAACCAGCTTTAGCCGGTAACGATGTGCGACTGAAATTTAACCTCGAACAAAATTTTGCCACGATTAGCCCCGAAGTTGAAGGTGAAGCAGCCATTGAATTTCCATATGCTCAGTTTAAGACATCAATTCCTCAAGCTCGCTGGGATTTAAATACACAGAAAATTGTAATGACTAAAGCGGCTGACGTGCCGATTGAAAACTCTTATTTCTACACGACAAGAAAAGAACTTGATTCGCTGCGCTTCAATGCCGAGAAAGCGGAGTACGACATTCAGTTGCAGCAGCTGAAAGTGAGTGGTATCCCACACATCATAGTAGCCGACGCCAAGATTACTCCTGAGAATAACGAAGTGCTCATTTTGGAAAATGCCAAAATCGGCCAACTAAAAAATACTGTGATTGTTTTGGACACACTCAACGGATACCACCGTCTCACTAAAGGAGTTGTAGACATCGTGTCGCGCAAAGAATTTTCGGGATATGCCACTTATCAATATGTAAATGCAGCCAGTGACACCTTCGCTATCAAAATGACTGACTTCCATTTGGAGCCTATTGGGGATGATACCAAAAAGAGAAAAAGCAAAGAGAGTGCGCCAATGCAAACCGTGGCCAATGGTGCTGTAATAGATAAAGACAAAATATTGGTAGCTCCCCGTATTTTTTACAAAGGTGACATGGTGATGTATGCCACTAAACCGGCTTTGCAATTGAAAGGTTTTGTAAAACTTGACTTGAAAAAGATTAAAAACTACGATACATGGATTGTGTACAATCAAAGCGGTGACGAAAAGGAAATTTACCTCGACTTTGATCAAGCCGTAACCGAAGGCGGACGTAAAGCAGAAGCAGGTCTGCATTTTGCTGCCGACAACAGCTTGTACATCACCTTTGTGTCTGATAAAAAGGACGAAAGCGATGACGACTTCTTTTTGCCAAGCGGCTCGCTCTATTTCGACAAAGAAAGTGGCGAGTTTAAAATTGAGGATCGCCAGAAGGCAGCCGGTGAAAAACTATCGGGCAAAGTTTTTAATTATAACGAAGACAAACAGGAAGTTCATTTTGAAGGACCGGTCAGTTTTTTCAAAGGCTCAAATGATCTCAACATTACTGCAAGCTCGCTAGGCTCAGGGAATCTGGAGACTAATGAAATAAAGATGAATTCATTTCTCATGGCGAATATGAATCTGCCATCCGCAGCTTATCAAATGATGGCTGTCAACTTACAAGAAGTAATTAAGAACGAAGGATCAAGTGAAGGCCTTGGTGATCAATCTGAGTTACTCTACAAAATTGCCAACATTGTGGGCGAAAAAGTAGCAAAAGATTATGAACAGAAATCTCAACAGGCTTATACTTCGCTGTCATTAGTTCCTCAATTGGGAGCTGCCTCGATCATCTTTTCAAATGTGAACTTCAAATGGTCTCAGGCGAAGAAGGCATTTTACAGCGAGGGAACCATTGGCATTAGCAACATCGGTCATAACGACATCAACGGAGGGTTTGAAGGATTTATGGAGATAAGAAAGAATGAAGACGGGGCTCCGGTCTTTCATGTATTTTTCAAAGCCTCACCCGAAGCTTGGTATTATTTCGGCTATGAAGACAATCGCCTGATGGTGCAATCTTCAAACCAATTGTTCAACGATTTGATCACAAAGAAAACAAACGCAAGCAAAGCGAAAGTAGGAGAGCTGGTATTCATTCCCGGCAGCGATGATGAGACACTGGCGTGGATCAATAAATTCCGGCTAAACTACTATGGCCTTGAAGCACCTTATGATTTGGCCAGCGGGGCCTCAGCTGCTAAAAAGAAAGACCCAAAGAAAAAAGACGAGAAGAAAGAGGACGACGGATTTTAAAGCCTGCAGGAATTTGAAAATGTATATTTGCCATTCAATTTTTTAAAAATCAATGAATAAGAAAGTATTGCTGATGATCCTCGATGGTTGGGGAATTGCAAAAAATTTGAAAGTGTCGGCTATTGATGCTGCCAAAACTCCTTACATCAATTCGTTATATAAAAAGTACCCACATAGCAAGCTTCAGGCCTCGGGTTTGGCCGTAGGTTTGCCCGAAGGCCAGATGGGCAATAGTGAAGTGGGGCACATGAATATTGGGGCGGGTCGGATAGTATATCAGGATTTGGTGCGAATCAATAAGGCTGTTGAAGAAAAAGAGCTGGATAAAAATGAAGTACTGCTGGCAGCATTCAACTACGCAAAGGCGAATAACAAAGCTGTTCATTTGATAGGACTGGTTTCCGATGGAGGTGTACACTCTCACATTAAACACTTGAAAGGAATCTGTACCATTGCGCATAATGAAGGCGTAAAAAATCTTTTCGTTCATGCGTTCACCGATGGCCGGGATACGGACCCGAAGAGCGGCTTGGGTTTCATCAAGGACTTGGAAAGCCACTTGGCAAAAACTTCTGGCAAGCTGGCAAGTATTGTGGGTCGATATTTTGCTATGGACCGGGATAAGCGCTGGGAGCGGGTAAAACTTGCATACGATGTAATGGTGAATGGCACTGGAGAAAAATCTACGGATGCTCTAAAATCAATTCAACAATCGTATGATGCAAATGTGACCGATGAGTTTATAAAACCAATCGTTTTAACAGATCCATCTCAAAATCCAATAGCTCAAATCAAGGAGGGGGATGTTGTCATCTGTTTTAACTTTCGTACTGATCGCGGGCGAGAGATTACCATGGCGCTGACGCAAAGCGACTACCCTGATCAGGGAATGAAGAAAATGAAGTTGTATTATGTAACGCTTTCAAACTACGATGATTCGTTCACCGATGTGAAAGTGATTTTCGATAAAGACAATTTGAATAATACATTAGGCGAGATTGTATCGAAGGCGGGCAAAAAGCAAATTCGCATCGCTGAAACTGAGAAATATCCTCACGTAACTTTCTTTTTCTCTGGAGGACGAGAAGAAATTTTTGCCGGCGAGTCTCGCATCATGTGCCCGTCACCAAAAGTAGCAACTTATGACCTGCAACCCGAGATGAGTGCACGAGATATTCGTGACAAAATCATTCCTGAATTAGAGAAGAAAGAGGCTGACTTTATTTGTTTGAATTTTGCCAACCCCGACATGGTAGGGCACACTGGAGTTTTTTCAGCTGTAGTAACTGCATGTGAAACTGTGGATCAATGTAATGAAGCTGTGACCGAAGTAGCACGAAAGAATGGTTACTCGATTATTATTATAGCTGATCATGGAAATGCTGACATGATGATTAATGACGATGGTACACCAAACACAGCGCACACAACCAGTCTTGTGCCGTGTATTTTAGTTGACGATGATTTCAAGGGAAAGATCAATGATGGTAAACTGGGCGACCTGGCACCTACTATACTTACGCTTATGGGTATTCCTATTCCCAAGGAAATGACGGGTAAAGTGTTGATCGAGAAGTGATGATAAAAATTTCTTTTTTAGCATTTGGCTTGGCATGTTTACTGGGCTCATGCAATCGCGAAAATTTGAAATACGATAAGCCCCATTTTGATTTTGATAGTTTAGTGCAAACGCAATCGCACCTTTTGACGCAAACCAAGGCAAGAGTTTCAAAAGAATCAAAAGTCAATGGACGGAGCGATTCCGTTACGTTTATGCCCGATTCAACCCAATGGAAAAACGAACTAGATGCTTTCCAGCAATTGGATATCATCAACAAGCCAATGTATAAAGGCACTTATCAAATAAGTGAAAGTGACGATGAGCACAGCAATCTTCGTATGCGGTCTTATGTTGCCAAAATAAAATCGCCGGTGCAGGCCGTAAAGTTTTACTATCGCAATGATCTAAAGGAGCTGAAGCGAATTGAATCTTCTTTTGAAGAAGAAAACCTGATGATGACAATAACAAGAAAACTGATCCTTGAGTTTGACGAGCATCACGGCCAGTCTGTGATTGTGCGATATCAAGTCGTGGGCTCTCAAAAAATGGTACTTAGCAATAAGGTATCGTTTTCGATCGAGGGAAAGGTGAGTTATTAAAATCACGCCATCTGAGTTATTTTATTAAACCAGCTCAGATTTTCTTTATTCGTTAAAATACTTTTTGAGTATTTTCGTTTTTCACATTCATGAAGAAGCTTTTCCTTTTCCTTTTTGTACCCGTTATTGGATTTGCTCAACAGAACAACGAGCCGCGCGTACAAGAGGGCCAGTTTACGTTTGATACCGACAAGCCCTTCAAGCTACTCACGCTCGACGAAAAGATAGATGCGCCTATAGCCACTAAAAAGAAAAAACCGAAGCGGAAGACCTTTTATGGAATCAAAACTAAGAAAGGATTCACACGTAAGGGCTTCGGTGACAAAATGGTGCTGGAGCTTTTTTATGTATTAAAAAAGAAACAGGAAAAATTCACCGGTTTTGCACGTGATATTTACTGGTATGATTACACCCGCAGGGAAGTGCGGAGAACTTCCTCATTCGATCCGAAAAAGGGAGTATTGCTTCATGGCCCCTATAAAAAAATGATTGGCCCGGTAGTAGTGGAGGAGGGTATTTATTATAAAGGCGCAAAGCACGGTCGATGGATGCAATTCAATCGACAGGACTTGGTGGAGGACAAATCCAAATATTATAAAGGCTGGCCAAAAGATTCGTATGTAACGTATTACGACCCTAACGAACGAAAACATTTGAAAGAAGTAACTCCCATGGAGTACAATGAAAAAGACGGCTACTACTATATGATGCACGAGAATGGCGTAGTGGCGGTGCAGGGAGAATATAAGTGGAATGAAAAAATTGGCGACTGGATCGAAAATTATTCCAATGGCAAGCGCAAACGTGTCATCGCCTATGCCAAAGAACCATTTGATAAAGACTACAAGCCTTACATCCGGAAGGAATGGGATGAAAAAGGCAAAGAGATTTACTCTAAATAGTTTGCCTTCAGCGAAAACATTCTTAAGATTGTTGCTTGAGCTTGAGTAAAATCTAAATCCCTACAACAATGAAATTTGCGTGTGCCGTTTTAATGACAGCCGCTGCATTGCCAGCGCTTTGTCAGACTAGTTCCAAACTCCAAACCAAACTTGACTTGCAGGCCAAAGCCATGGAAGACAAAGTGATTGAATGGCGCAGGCATTTTCATCAATATCCTGAATTATCCAATCAGGAGACAAAAACAGCAGCCTTCGTTGCTGAGCACCTCAAGTCGTTAGGATTAAAAGTGCAGACCGGTGTTGCTAAAACTGGCGTGGTTGCATTGCTTGAAACCGGAAACTCGGGACCCGTGATTGCCCTTCGTGCGGACATGGACGCCTTGCCTGTCACCGAGCGCAACAGTTTGCCTTTTGCTTCTAAAGAGAAAGCGACTTACAATGGACAAGAAACTGGAGTGATGCACGCTTGCGGCCACGACTCGCATATCTCAATATTAATGGCAGTAGCAGAAATACTTTCTAAAAATAAAAGCGAACTGAAGGGCACCATTAAATTTATTTTTCAACCGGCAGAAGAAGGAGCGCCCGTTGGCGAAGAAGGAGGCGCAGGCTTAATGGTGAAAGAAGGCGTTTTGGAAAACCCAAAAGTAGATGTCGTCTTTGGATTGCACATCCAATCACTCGCACCAGTAGGTGCAATCACCTACAGACCAGCCGGAATGATGGCAGCTTCGGATTGGTTTATGATAAAAGTAAAAGGCAAACAAGCACATGGAGCTGTTCCCTGGATGAGTGTCGACCCGATTGTGGTGAGTGCTCAGATTATCACCGGACTGCAAACGATTATAAGCCGACAAACAGAACTTACCAAAGAAGCAGCAGTAATCACAGTGGGGAGAATTCAGGCTGGCATTCGTGAAAACATTATTCCGGAAGAGGCCACTTTTGCCGGAACTATCCGCACATTGGATACCGGCATGCAGGATAAAATTCATGAAAAGATTAAACTAACTGCTACTAAAATTGCTGAAAGCGCTGGTGCTACTGCTGAAGTTTCGATTGAACGGAAAACACCTGTAACTTATAATGATCCTGCGCTCACAGCTAAAATGTTGCCGAGTTTGAAACGCGCGGCCGGAGAGAAAAATGTAGTTGAAATCCATGCGGTAACCGGAGCGGAAGATTTTGCATTCTACCAACAAAAAATTCCGGGTTTGTTTTTCTTTGTAGGTGCAGTGCCTGCTAATATTGACCCTGCCAAGGCACCGTCACATCATACGCCTGATTTTATGATCGACGAGCGTGGATTTATCACAGGCTTGAAAGCCATGCTTGATGTGACGACTGATTACATGTTTATGAAAAAATAACGAGCGGGTTTCATGAATACAATTCTAAAATTGGAAGATGCAGCAAAGTTTGTGGCTTCGTATTGTTTAAGTCTTTATCTGGGTTATGCCTGGTGGGTATTCTTTGCATGGCTCCTTGTGCCTGATATCAGCATGATTGGTTACGTGGTTAACACACGATTTGGCGCTCTGCTTTATAACATTGCTCATCATCAAGGCCTGGCTTTATTGATTTTATTCATTGGATTTTATTTAACGGTACCAGCATTGACGTTAGCAGGAATAGTCCTGTTTGGTCATAGTGCCATGGATCGCTTATTTGGCTACGGCCTGAAGTACCCTTATGATTTCAAGCACACTCACTTGGGTTGGGTCGGAAAGAAAGACTGAAATCTACCGGATACCCAATACCTTGAAGGGCAGTAATAGTATAGCTCCGATAAATTTGAAGACTAATTCAAGGGTAAACCCAAGTATTCTGAACGGAAGCAGAAAAAGCCAAACCAAGGGCAGGATGAACACCAAAACTAGTGCTATTGGCCAGCACATGACTAATAAAATCATCCAAAGTAAAATAGCGATCAATGTTTTCATAGGAGCTGTTCTGTTGCGCACATCCTGCAAAAAATAAACCAGTTTGATAAAAGGCTCAGGTTAATTAAAATGAGTGATTAAGAGGAATTGCAATTCGAATTTGATACACCAGCGTGGTCAAAAACGAACAGGTTGTTGAAGCTTATTTCACCGACGCCACTGATTGAATTTCGAGGGAATTAGAGAAGTACACTTCAGCTTCCAGGGGATAATGGTCGGAGAGGTCTTCATGATTATCGCGCCACTTTCTTTTCAACACTTTGATGGTATTAATGCAATTTGCTTGACCGCCATTTTGCCGGAATAATATGTAATCAATTAAGTCTTGCCGAGTGCCCTTCTCAACTTGCAAGTCGTTGTTGAGCCTGTCGTATGAGAATTGATTTTTAGAATTGATGCTCCCGTCTTCCGCATCCAAAGACTGAAGCATAAACTGATAGCTTTCCCTCGCAGTGTTTCTATCGATATTAAAATCGCCACAAATAATTTGCGGCACGCCTTCTCTCATAGCTGGCTTCAAAAGCCGTTCATAAAATTCTACACATTGGGCATGCCGCAGCCAAACCTTGCCCGAGTTTTGCAAATGTGTACCGGCAATTTGAATGTGCTGTCCTTGCGCGTCTATTTCCACCAGGAGACCACCTTTTCGCGACAGCGCATCAACACCAGATCGGTTCTTATAGATTATTGATTGATGACTTACGATGGGGTGCTTACTGAAAACCCATATCCCGCTATTTGTTTTTAATGAGAATAACTTTCGGTTTGCCGGCCCGGCCTGATACGGGAAGTTTTTGCTGAGTAGTTGGAAAATCTTCTTACGGGCGAGGGGATGAAAAGCTTCCTGGAAGACGATTACATCATAATCACTGGCCTTGAGTAGATTGCCGATTCCTTTGGCCCTTTCTTTTTTGGATGAGTGAGTGGCTACCAGATGCGGCAGCATATAAATATTCCACGATAAGATTTTGATTTTTTTTAAGGGAGGGCCTTCCGCTTCAGGCTGCGCTTGCAGAACCTGACTGATCAACAACAAAGGAATGATCAGCATGACTTTTGTCATTACTATTTTTTCACGATACAAAAATCGTAACCCATTATTACTTGATCATTTCTGTATCGTTACGATTATGTCAATTCTTCGGAGTTATAGTATCATAAAAAAAGGATGCTGAGTCAACAACATCCCCTTCGATGCAAAAAGATTTAGAGAATTCTACTTAGCGTAAGCGACACTTCTCATTTCGCGGATCACAGTTACTTTGATTTGCCCTGGATATTGCATGTCGCGCTCAATTTTTTGAGAGATGTCAAAACTCAATTGACTTGCACGCTCATCGGTGGCTTTCTCAGCATCTACAATCACACGCAGTTCGCGGCCCGCCTGAATGGCGTAACATTTCTCAACGCCCTCAAAGCTTAATCCCACGTGCTCCAATTCTTTCAGGCGTTTCATATATTGTTCCATCACTTCACGCCTTGCGCCGGGGCGCGCTCCCGAGATCGCATCGCAGGCTTGCACTATAGGCGAGATGATGCTGGTCATTTCAATTTCATCGTGGTGAGCACCAATGGCATTGCATATCACCGGATGTTCTTTGTACTTCACTGCCAGTTCCATGCCCACAATAGCATGAGGCTTTTCTAATTCTTCGGGCCATACCTTACCAATATCATGAAGTAATCCGGCGCGCTTAGCCTGCTTTACATTAAGGCCAAGCTCTGCTGCCATGATGGCGCACAGGTTTGCAACTTCGCGTGAGTGCTGCAATAAATTCTGGCCGTATGATGAGCGGAACCGCATGCGTCCTACCATGCGCACTAAATCCGGGTGCAAACCATGGATGCCAAGATCAATTACTGTCCGTTCTCCTGTTTCAACAATTTCATCATCTATATTCTTTGCAGTTTTCGCTACGATTTCCTCAATACGAGCGGGATGGATACGCCCATCCTGAACGAGACGGTGTAACGACAGGCGCGCTACTTCTCTTCGTACTGGATCGAAGCCGGAGATGATAATAGCCTCTGGCGTATCGTCAACAATAAACTCCACGCCGGTGGCAGCTTCCAGTGTACGAATGTTCCGGCCTTCGCGGCCAATAATCTTGCCTTTGATATCGTCGCTTTCAATGTTGAAAATGGAAACACAGTTTTCAACAGCTTGTTCAGAAGCTGTACGCTGAATCGTTTCCACTATAATTTTCTTTGCCTCTTTGGTTGCACTCAACTTAGCCTGCTCCATAATATCCTTTATGTAGCTGCTGGCCTTGGTTTGCGCCTCCTCTTTCATCGATTCCACTAGTTGGTCGCGGGCTTGCTCGGCACTGATCTTTGAGATGTTTTCAAGAACTGCCACCTTTTGGGCATTGAACCTGTCAAGTTCTTCTTTGCGTTTTTTAACCAGTTCATGTTGCTGTGCCAGACTTTGCCGCTCGTCGTTCAGGTCATTTTCCTTGTGCTTGACCTGTTCAAGTTCTTTGTTCAATTGCGCTTCGCGCTGCTTTACTTTTTGTTCGTTGGCAATAATCTGGTTTTTCTTGCGATTGGCTTCTTCTTCAAACTCCTGCTTCATTTTTAGAAGCTTTTCTTTCGCTTCAATGATGCGGTCTTTTTTAATGTTTTCGGCCTGCAATTCGGCTTCCTTAATGATCAGTTTTGATTTTTCTTCAGCTTCGATCTTATTTCTCTTCAAGCGTCTTTTATATAGAAAACTGCCAATGAGTAAGCTGAAAATAATGGTCCCGACTAAGGCTACCAGTCCGATCACTACTATTTCCATGGATTCCATAATGCGTTATAATTTTATAGGTGTAGAACAACACCCGGAAAGCCATTCGGCCCACAACAAAAGGAAGGAATTGAAACTAAAACGAAATCAGAGTACTTGCGAAACTAACTGATTGAGGTGGTTTACTTTCTCCACAACAGTTTGATCGATCACCTGCAGGTTTTCTTCATCGGCCATTTTATCGACTAAGCAATCAAAGGCAACCATTGCCAGCAGGTCTTGTTTATCATCTATGCCAAATTTCTCGCGGTAATGTTTTAGTTTCTCATTGATGAGCTTACCAGCGGCCCGTACACGCTCCTCTTCAGGGCGTTTTACTTTCATCGGGTACTCGCGGTCTGCGATTTTTATTTTTACAGAGAGTTCGTCCATCAACTTACCGTGACTATCGGCTTACGTGAGCAATACATTTATCGATTTCGCGGATATATTCGTCCACTTTTCTTTTCAATTCCGAAATACTTTCGTCTCCCGGGTTTATATTATCCGCAATTTTAGTGATTTTAATCTGATTTTTAAAATTGGACAATTGCTCGTCGCGCTTGCGCAAATCGGTGCGGAGCTCATGGTTTTCAAGTTTTATGCTGCGCATTTCTTCTTTCAACGTTTTGTGGTCGTTGAGCAACATCATGATTTTCCGTTCCAAACCATTAAGGTTGGTTTTTAATGCTTCTTGATCCATGGGTTGAATGCTAAATTTTAAATTTTGAAGGCTAATGGCTAATCTTCAATTTATAAGTGTCTTTGTGTTGAATTTACATTAAAATTTTATTTCCTGATCACAGCTCCCATTTTCCCTTCAAAGGCACTCATCAGCCGCGTCATTGTTTTTTCGATCTCTTCGTCTGTCAATGTTTTGTTTTCATCTTGCAATGTGAAACCAAGGGCATACGCTTTTTTTCCTTGTTGAATTTTTTCCCCTTCATACACATCAAAAGCAATGATTTCTTTAATTAGTCGCTGCTCTGTTGTGCGAGCCAAAGTTTCTATCTCGGCAAATTTCACATGGTTATCAAGCACCAGTGAAAGATCTCTTCTCACGGCAGGAAACTTAGGCACTTCCTGTACAACGAACTTAGGGTTTGCCGACTGGAAAAGCAAATCCATCGCGAGGTCAGCAAAAAATACTTCCTGCTTGATTCCGAATTCTTTTACCCACACATTTTTCACTTTACCCACCCGACCAATTTCTTTGTTCCCTCTCAAAATTTTTATTCCGTATTCAAAAACCGAATCTGATAATTGCTCTTGCTTTGTTTTTTCTATAGAAGCTGTCTCCAGAATTTGTGTAACGCCCTGGGCGATATCATAAAAATTTACTGAATGTGTTTTGTTCTGCCAGTTTTCGGTTTCGTTATTGCCGGTGAGATAAATAGCAAGCCGTTCTTCTTCAAAGTAATTTTTCAACCCTTCGTTGCCCGAAGTCTTCCCATACACTTTCCCGAATTCAAATAACTTTAAATCCTTTTGCTTGCGGTTAATATTATGTGCACAGACCTCGAGGCCACTGAAAAGCATGGTCTGACGAAGTATGCCTTGTTCTTCACTCAGTTTATTTAAAATTTCTACCGCTTCGCTTCCTGTTTTCAACTTATTTTTGTTAGAAATATTGGTAAGTGAATTGGTCAGGATTTCATAAAATCCGTTTGCTGCCAACCGTGCCCCCAATGCTTTTTTGAATTTTGTAATATCCTTCTCGGGAAATGATGCAAGATAATCGGCGCTTACATTTTCCGATAACTCAATATTGTTGAAGCCATAGATGCGCAAAATTTCTTCTATGATATCAGCCTCCAATAGAACATCAACACGGTACGTTGGAACTGATGCCGTAAATCCATTCTCAGTTTTGTTAGAAGTCTTTATTTCTAATCGCTCCAGGATAGAAAAAAACTCTTCATGAGGAATTTTCTTGCCGATAAGCCTGTCAATGTTTTTGAATTTAACTTCGATCGACTTGTTTTCAATTTTGACAGGATAAATGTCTACTAATTCTGAAGCAATTTCCCCATCCGCCAGATCCACAATCATCATGGCCGCCCGTTTCACTGCATAAGCTGTCTGGGTTACATCAGTACCTCTTTCAAAGCGGAAGGAAGCATCAGTCTTCAATCCATGATATAAAGCTGTTTTACGAATTCCACTTGGAGTCCAATAAGCACCTTCCAAAAAGACATCTTTGGTCTTTTCACTAATGCCGGAACCAAGGCCACCAAAAATGCCACCCATGCACATTCCTTTTCCTTCACCATCGCATACCATTAAGTCAGTTGCTGTTAATTTTCTTTCCTTGCCATCCAACGTTACAAATGGTGTGCCTGCCGGTAGATTTTTTACGATGATTTTCTTTCCGCCAATTTCATTAATATCATAAGCATGCAATGGTTGGCCAAGCTCATGACAAACAAAATTGGTAATATCAACTACATTATTAATCGGTGTAAGCCCTATTGATCTTAATCGATTCTTCAACCATTCGGGAGACTCTTTTATTTTAACATTGGCAATGGAAACCCCCGAGAATCGCGGACACATTTCAGGCTCCTCTACGGTAACTGGAATTGTGAGTTTTGTATTTGAAACTTTAAAATTTTCGACTGATGGAAATTGTAAGCTTCGTTTCTTAGCTGCTTTAAGATCACGAGCTACACCAATATGCGAAGCGGCATCGGCCCGGTTTGGTGTAAGGCCAATTTCAAAAACATAATCAGATTCTATTTCAAAAAAATCAGATGCAAGGGTTCCATTTTTTTTAGACGTGTCCAACACCATAATGCCTGCATGACTCTCGCCCAACCCGATCTCGTCTTCTGAGCAAATCATTCCCTCACTTTGCTCGCCGCGTATTTTTGCTGATTTTATAGTAAACGGCTCTCCTTTGGTTGGATAAACTGTTGTTCCGGGTAACGCCACGACTACTTTTTGTCCGGCAGCTACATTTGGTGCGCCGCATACAATTTGCGAAGGGTTGCCGGCACCAACATCCACTGTGGTAATTGAAAGCTTGTCTGCATTGGGATGTTTCACACAAGTAAGAACTTCGCCAACGACCAGTCCTTTGAGGCCGCCTTTGACCGTTTCAAAAGATTCAATATGCTCCACTTCCAATCCGGTAGAAGTAAGTGTTTGCCCAGTCTCTTCAGGAGTTTCAGAGATGGTAATGTATTGTTGAAGCCAGCGGTAAGATATCTTCATGAACTGAAAAAATAATGACCTCAAAAATACAGGTTTGTTCATTCTTTTCTAAAGAATAAAAAATCAGGCTATTTGTTAACTTTCAATAGAATCCCGTCATCTATGAAAAAATTATTGATAGGAGCTATTTCAATGCTCATCGTGCTGGTTTCTTGTCGTGACCGCTCAGCCTCACCGCAGACATATAGTGAATGGAGCAATTATGCTGGTTCTAAGGATGGAATTCGTTATTCTTCCATTGATCAGATTACTATCGAGAATGTTTCGAAGTTGGAGGTAGCCTGGACTTATAGTTCTAGTGACAAAGACCCCGACAACCGCTCGCAAAATCAGTGCAACCCGATTGTGGTCGATGGTATTTTATATGGCACAACCCCGCGCCTAAAGCTCTTTGCGCTTGATGCTGCTTCAGGGAAGCTTAAATGGTCATTTGATCCAGCAGAAGCAGATACTTCGGCAAGACACGACAAGTATGCGTTTTTCAAAGTCAGTCGGGGGGTTATGTATTGGCAAGATGAAAATGGAAAGGACAAACGAATTTTATACAGTGCCGGTGCTAAAACTTATGCGATCAGTATTACGAATGGTAAACCTGTGACAAGCTTTGGCAAAGGCGGATATATTGACCTTGCGGAAAACCTTGATCGCGAGTCGGGCACTTTTAATTCATTTATATCGGCGACTTCACCAGGGATTATTTATAAAGATTTATTCATTGTTGGTCATCGGGTGGCCGAATCCACTGATGCTGCTCCTGGTCACATCCGTGCGTATGATGTGCGAACAGGCGAGCGCAAATGGATATTTCATACTATTCCGCAACCCGGCGAAAAAGGATATGAAACATGGGATGACAAAGAGGCGTGGAAAAAATTTGGAGGAGCCAACAACTGGGCGGGAATGTCACTGGATGAAAAACGCGGAATTGTTTATGTACCAACAGGCTCTATTGGCGGAGATTTTTATGGAGGTATCAGAAAAGGTCAGAACCTGTTTGCCAACTCGTTGATCGCTTTGGATGCTGCTACTGGCAAATATATCTGGCACTATCAGGTGGTTCATCATGACTTGTGGGATAGAGACTTGCCAGCCAATCCCAATCTTGTCACGCTTACGAAAGACGGAAAGCAAATTGATGCAGTTGCCCAGATCACAAAGCATGGATACATTTTTCTCTTCGATCGCGAAAATGGCGAGCCACTATTTCCTATTGAAGAAAAACGTTTTCCGGTTTCGGACTTAGCCGGTGAAGAAGCTTGGCCCACACAACCTATCCCAACACTTCCAGAACCGTTTGCCCGGCAAAAATTTGGTGTGGATGATCTTTCAAATGTTGATCCGGCCATGCGTGATTATTTGAAAGAAAAATTTAGTCAAATCAAGTATGGCGAGATGTTCACACCACCAAGCAAAGAAGGCGTATGGATCTTTCCGGGTTTTGATGGCGGAGGTGAATGGGGTGGGGCATCTGTTGATCCTGAGACAGGAATTATGTATGTCAATTGTACAGAGTTGCCGTGGTCACTGACGATGATTGATATTCCTAAAAATGGAGATGATCATTCATTGAAGGGAATGGGGCAGGTGCAATACGGAAAATATTGTATCGCATGTCATGGCGCTAACCTGAAAGGCAATGGCAGCTCTTTCCCTTCCTTGATCAGGTTAAATAAAAAATACAAATCCGAGCAGGCGTGGAAAATAATTGAGAATGGAAAAAACATGATGCCAGCCTTTAAACAAATAAAAGGAACGGATAAAGATGCGCTGCTTGCTTATTTATTAGACTTGGAAGATAAGGAGGCAGGTTCAACAAAAAGTAAAATTGCCAAAGAACCAGCCTCGGATGCCCGTGGAGCAACTTCTGCCAAAACAGTTATGGATGACGTGCCTTATACAATGACTGGCTATAATCGCTTCCTCGATAAGAATGGTTATCCGGGTATTATACCGCCATGGGGCACATTGAATGCAGTTGATTTAAACAGCGGGAAACTTTTGTGGAAAGTGCCGCTGGGTGAGTACCCCGAACTAAAACAAAAAGGTATTCCTCCAACCGGAACAGAAAACTATGGAGGCTCTGTGGTAACCAAAGGCGGGCTGGTTTTTATTGCTGCAACAAAAGATGAAAAGATTCGCGCATTTGATAAGACAACTGGAAAAATGGTATGGGAATTTTCATTACCGGCAGCCGGCTATGCAACGCCCTCGATCTATTCAGTGAGTGGCAAACAATATGTTGTTATCGCTTGTGGAGGAGGAAAGATCGGAAGTAAGTCTGGCGACTCGTATGTAGCCTTCGCGCTTCCAGATGAGTGAGATAATTCCGGCGAATTACTTCTTCTCTGTCATTTCCATGGGCAGTTCTTTGATCCGGCTCCACTCTTGCATGGAGCCATCATAGAGTTTCATATTGTAGCCCAAGATTCTTCCTGCCAAATACACTACGCTGGCCGTTTGCCCGATAAAGCAATACGTGACTACTTCTTTTTCTTTCGAATCGACAGCGGAAGTGAAGTAACCCTGAAGTTGATCGGTTGGTTTGATAAAATTATTTGGATCAATCAAATCAGGATATGGAATATTCTTGGCTCCTGCAATATGGCCATCGCGCGGGTTGCCCACGGGTTCGCCATCGTAGAATTTCTTCATCCGCGCATCCACAATGACAGTAGAACTAGAATTTAGATTTTTCAGCACATAATTCTTGTCAACAATAAATCCCAATGATGCAGGTGCGAATTTTCCCTTCTTCACAATCGGCAAATCTTTGGTGGTAGGAAACCCCGCCTTCTTCCAAGCTTCGAGGCCACCATCAAGCAGGGAAACTTTCCCTTTCATTCCTAAATTTTCGATGGTCAAAAAAATTCGGGCGGTAGGTGATACTTCACTGCGAACAAAATAAATTACCACATGGTTGTCGTTTGAAATGCCGAGGCCTTCCATTACTTCTTTCGCACTTTTCATATCAGGTTCATTCATTGCTCCCTGCGGACTATCGGGTGCTAATGAGCCTGGCCACAAATAGCGAGCGCCAGCAATGTGCTCAGCATCGTAGTCTAGCTTTAAAAAATTGACCTGAACCAAAACCATTTTTGGATCTGACTGGTGATCTTTCACCCATTGGGCATTGACCAATATGCTTTCTTGCCCAAACCCGGACAACGATGAAAGCAAACACGAGATCAGGAGCACAAATAGTTTCATGGTTGATGTGGTTTAAATGGTTAACGACTTCACTAAGAATATCCTACAGGAAGTACTATTTCACTTCCAGTTTAAATCCTACGCCATGGTAATTGACAATCTCCACTTTTGGATCGTCTTTAAGGTACTTTCGAAGTTTTGAAATGAACACATCCAGGCTGCGACCCATGAAATAGTCGTCATCACCCCACACGGTGGTGAGGATTTCTTCGCGTTTCAATACCCGATCCTTATTCAGGCAAAGCAATTTGAGTACTTCGGCTTCTTTTTGGGTCAGGGTTTTTTCACTCAGAGGATGATTGAGCTTAAAATTATTCCCGTCAAAAGAGAAGTCGCCAAGGGTAAACAGTTTTTCTGAGGCGTGATGACCATTAGACCTGCGCAAAAAGACTTCGATGCGCATAAAAAGCTCCTCCATACTAAAAGGTTTCACGATGTAATCATCGCCGCCCACGCGAAAGCCTTCGATTTTGTCATCGAGCATAGCTTTGGCCGTGACGAACAAAATTGGAACCTGACTATTTTTTTCGCGAATGGCCCGGGCAAGAGCAAAGCCATCTTTCTTTGGCATCATCACATCAAAAATGCATAAGTCGAAGAATTGCTGAAGAAAAGCTTCCTGACCTTGCTCGCCATCGCCACATAAGGTAACATCATAGCCTTTGTGAAAGAGATTGTCTTTGATTACAAAGCCTAACGCCGGATCATCTTCCACTAAGAGTATTTTAGCGCTCATGTTGTTGACAGTGTTATTCTAAAAATACATCCATGGCCCGGCTGACTTTCTACAGAAATTTTTCCTCGATGCGCTTCTACAATAAGTTTTACATAATTCAATCCCAGGCCAAACCCTTTTACGTCATGCAAATTGCCCGTGGGTACTCTGTAAAACTGATGAAAGATCTTTTTCTGATTTTCAGGGCTAATACCGATCCCGTTGTCTTGCACTTCAACGAATACCTGCTTATTGAAGTTTCCGGTTTTAATGCTTAGCTCCGGTGCATTCTTGTTATACTTTATGGCATTATCAATAAGATTAAACAACACATTCGTGAAGTGGAGTTTGTCGGCTTCAATAAAACTATGCTGCGCGTCCAGCTGTAAGGACATTCGCCCGTTTTTTTCCTGAAGCGTAACCGAGCTGTTTTGTACGGCTTCGCGAATGAGTTCATGCAAGTCAAGTCTTTCCTTTTTCAACCCCACATCACTTTTCTCGAGTCGTGCCATTTGCAAAACGCGTTCTACGTGTTGTTTCAGGCGCTGGCTTTCGGTTTGAATGATCGTAGCGTAATTCAACAGTCGCTCTGGTGTGTGCGTGATGCCCGGGTCTCTCAGTACTTCGGACGAGATGGCAATTGTAGAGAGCGGGGTTTTGAATTCATGAGTCATGTTGTTAATGAAATCTTTTTGAATTTCAGACAACCTCTTTTGTCGAAGGATAACTAGTAACGTGTACACAAAAAAGAAAATCACGATTAGCGTAACCGCGGAAGAAAACCCCCAGATACCCATTTGACTGATTAAGTTTGCCTCAATGCGCGGAAATTGAACACCGAAATAATAGCCATCGTTTTTCCATGTAGGCAGTTCGGCTAAGCTGGCTGTGGTTTTATTTTGATGCAATGACACTGCAGTGCCGCCCTTCATGCATTGGTCAGCACAATCGTAAACACCATATTCATAATCGGCTTTGATATTCCGTTTTTCAAACTCAGAAGAAATCAGGAAGCCCAGTACACTGGAATTTACCGGCCCGTTGACAAGCACTACAAAGTAATTGGTAGACACTTGCTGGACTGGATTATTGCCCGAAAGGGGAGTTTTGTTGATTTCATAAATCCGGTCAGCTACAGTGCGTAACGCAGACTGCACATCGCGGTTGAACTGATTTTCTTTCAAATCAAAGGCCTTGCGCACCCAATAGACTTGTGTGACCGTTACACCGGCAATGCTAACGGCTGCCAGTATGATAATAATTTTCAGGGTATTCCTGCTCACCAAACAAAGGTAGCAGGTATTTATTTTACCTTTGGTCGGGCAACATGGTTTAACAAAGCATTAACATCAATTAGGGCTTTATTAACAGCATAACCGGTTTTCCTACACGAAGTTTGTACAGTTCAAATGAACATCCTAAGTTTAACCTAAAATTCAACAAGAGATGAAAAAATTAATGTTTATCGCAGTCTTGGCTTTCATAGCCAATGTCGGTTTTGGTCAGACCACCACACCTCCCAAGCAAGACTTGGCCGTAATTGAATGGGCAGCTTCTGCTCATGATTTTGGTAAGATTCCACAAGGAAAACCTGTGACCTATGAATTCAAGTTTACCAACAAAGGAAAGACGCCACTGGTGATCACCAATGCGCAACCTTCTTGCGGTTGTACAACACCAAGCTGGACTCGCGAGCCGGTAATGCCAGGTGGTGAAGGTCATGTGAAAGCTACATTTAATGCTTCTGCTGCCGGTCCGTTTGATAAGACTGTTACTGTATCTGCAAACATAGAAGGCGGAATAGTGATGCTTCACATCAAAGGCGAAGTAGAGGCTGCTCCACCAGTAACTAAGCCGAACTAATTTTAGTATAATAAAATAAAAAAGTCAGGCCACTCGCCTGACTTTTTTGCTTAAGAGACTTTTAGTTTACAGCTCTCTTACCCAAATGTTTCGGAAGCTTACCGGGTTGCCGTGATCTTGCAATTTGATGGAGCCTTTGCCATGCGTTTGATAAACGGCCATACCGCGGTATTCAGTTGGCCCGTTAATTTGTGTGTGATTTTGGATAACAACACCGTTATGGATTATGGTGATGTAGGCGGGTACAATCACCCGGCCATTATCGCTAAACCTGGGCGCGGTATAAATGACATCGTACGTTTGCCACTCTCCCGGTTTAAGACAAGCATTTACCAAGGGAATCGACTGTTTATAAATCGCTCCGGCTTGGCCATTTGAATAGGTTACGCTTTCGTAACTGTCGAGCACTTGAAGTTCATATCGCTCTTGTAAAAAAATCCCACTGTTGCCTCGCCCCTGACCATCGCCAACTACTTCTGCAGGAGCGCGCCATTCAATGTGAAGTTGCATATCGCCAAAGGTCTGTTTGGTTTTGATATCTCCGGCTCCTTTTACAACAGTCATTGCACCGTCTTTTACATCCCATTTTGCATCGCTTCCGGCAAGTGTACTCCATTTAGATAAGTCTTTGCCATCAAACAAAACGATAGCATCGGACGGAGCATCTGAGGGGTTGGTGCCAGGCGTAATTTTTTTTGGTTTTAAGTCCCAAACTTCGGTCACCTTCGGGTCCATTGACTCGCGTGACGGATTCTGAGCAAATGATCCAATGGAGATCAGAATCAATGAAAAAGAAAAATAATTTTTCATAGGATAAAGGTTTGATAGAATTAAAAATAGGGATTTTTTGCAAGAGAACTGCTCAAAATGCCATGAGCGGCAGGGCTACACTAATCCTCGTGATACCGATCGATGATGTGCTGACTGATAATTTTATAGATTTCAGCTTTTGACGGATCGTCCTTTAGAAACTCGAAATGCTTGTCAAGAATTTCCAGATCACCGCGCATAGCCGGGCCGGTTTGGGCGTTCTCTGGACCAAGTTGCAGACTTTTGGTGATGGTTTCCGCAATCAGCGGTTTTAGCCAGTCATATTCCAACCCGTTTTTTTGCATCACTTCTTTCGAAAGCGTGAGCATATAGTTGGTGAAGTTAGAAGCAAACACGGCGGCCACGTGCAGCGCCTTCCGTTCTTCGGACCCGATTTTTTTCACCTGGTTGCTAATCGCTTTCGCCAGCATCTGGAGAGCAACTTCAGTTTCCTGATTATTGCTTTCTATAAAAATGGGAGTTTGTTTGAAGTCTACCTTTTTGCTTTTGGTAAAGGTTTGCAGAGGATAAAACACACCGATGTTGATTGTAGCCGCAAATTGCAAGTCGGTCAAGGGCACGCTGCCCGAAGTGTGAGCAAGCACTGCGTTATCAGGCAAAATTATTTCTTTCGCTATGTCGCTGATACTGCTGTCGTTTACGGCAATGATAAATACAGAGGAACTGCTCTTAGAAAAATCAAGTGTGGCTTTTACTTCTGCCTGGTAAAGCCGTCCGGTTAATGCTTCGGCATGCAGTGCGTTTCGACTGTACACCTCTTTTACAACAAAACCTGCGTTGTCAAGGGCCGGAGCAAGATGCCAGGCTAAATTTCCTGATCCTATAAAGCTAATTGTCTGCATCAGGATGGCCAGGATTAATGGATTTTACAGGATTTTATTTGTTGATCAATCATCTAAATCTTGCAAATCCTTACATCTTGGCCATCTTGATCCCGACAGTTTCTGCTACTTTATCAACAGCATAGTCGATCTCTTCTGTTGTGTTGTATTTGCTGAATGAAAAACGAACTGCTCCGCGTTTAGAGTTAGGATAGATGGCACCCAACACGTGCGACCCTGTTGATGCTCCACTTGAGCATGCACTTCCGCCAGAGGCCGAAATTCCCTGCAGGTCGAGATTGAAAAGCATCATCTCGTTTTCTTCCGACTCAGGAAAGGAGACATTCAAAACCGTGTAAAGACTTCTGCTCATGTTATCTGAATCACCATGAAAACTCACTCCGGCTATTGAAGCTTTCAGTTTTTCAATTAAATGGGTTTTTAGTTTGGTAATATGTGCTTCATGTTCTGCCATTTCACGGTAACAAATTTCAAGCGCCTTAGCTAACCCGATAATTCCATAAACATTTTCAGTGCCACCACGCATGTTACGTTCTTGGGCGCCGCCATGAACCAGGGGTTGTATTTTTTTATCCTTGTTGATGTACATAAAGCCAATTCCTTTGGGGCCATGAAATTTATGGGCAGCAGCCGTCATGCCGTGCACCTTCAATTGTTTGAGATCGTGCTTGTAATGACCCATCGTTTGTACTGTATCCGAATGAAAGTAGGCATTGTATTGAAGGCAGAGCTCTCCCACTTTTTGAATATCAAGCAAGTTGCCAATCTCGTTATTAGCATGCATTAGCGAAACGAGAGCGTTTGGAAATTCTTTCAGCAAACTTTCAAGATGAGTTAAGTCTACGTGTCCCTTTTCATCAAGCTTTACATGATATAATTTAATATCACCGTGCTTATCCATCATTTCCAACGTATGTGTTACTGCATGGTGTTCAATAGGCGACGAAATCGCATTTTTAATTTTATATGCCTGAACGGCGCCTCGAATAATTGCATTGTCTGCTTCCGTTCCACCTGACGTAAAAATAATTTCGCCCGCTGTGCAATTGAGCAACTCGGCTACTTTCTTTCTTGCAGACTCAATGGCTGCCCGCACTTTTCTTCCATGTGCGTGTGTGGAGGAGGGGTTACCAAAATCCTCCAGCATAAATGGCTTCATAGCTTCAAATACCTCCGGATCAAGCGGTGTGGTAGCGGCATTGTCTAGATAAACTCTCATTCGATTTACAATTTTTCCATTTTACGATTAACCGATTAATGACTTAAGATCACTAATGATTCTGTTCGCCAACTCATCGGCTTTCTTTTCATTTTGCGATTCGGCATAGATGCGAATGATCGGCTCTGTGTTGGATTTACGCAAATGTATCCACTCTTTCTCTCTTTCGAAATCGATCTTCACACCATCGATGGTGTTAATTTTTTCGTTTTGATATTTCTGTTTGATTTGCTCTAAAACCCGGTCGATATTAATATCAGGTGTTAGTTCAATCTTATTTTTTGAAATGAAATATTCTGGATATGTTTTCCTCAACTCAGAAGCTTTCATTTTACTTTTCGCCAGATGCGAGAGAAATAAAGCGATACCCATAAGTGAATCGCGGCCATAATGCAGGTCGGGGAAAATCACGCCACCATTGCCTTCGCCACCAATTACAGCTTTAGTCTCTTTCATGGCGCTCACCACATTCACTTCACCAACGGCTGCAGCAGAGTATTTGCCCCCCGCTTTTTCGGTCACATCGCGCAAGGCCCGGGTTGAGGAAAGATTAGAGACTGTATTTCCCTTCTTTCTACTTAAAACATAATCAGCAACAGTAACTAAAGTATATTCCTCACCAAAAGGCTTTCCATCTTCCTGAACTAATGCCAGACGATCAACATCAGGATCAACAATGATTCCCAAATCGTATTTTCTTTTTTTTACCTCACGGCAAATTGCTTTTATATTTTCAGGAAGTGGTTCCGGATTATGTGGAAATTTTCCTGTTGGCTCGCAGTACAATTTTTTAATTGTTTTTACACCAAGCTCTTTTAACAACATTGGAACAGCAATTCCACCTGAAGAATTCACAGCATCAACTACGATTTTGAATTTTGAATTTTGGATAGCTTTTACATCCACCAACTTATTTTTTTTGATTAGTTCGATGTGCTTCTTTATATAATGATCAGCCTTTTTATAATTACCAAGCTTTTCAACTGAAGCAAAATCAAAGCGTTCTGATTCGGCTAACCGCAAAACTTCTGCACCATCGGCAGCCGAAATGAATTCTCCTTTTTCATTTAATAATTTCAATGCATTCCATTGAATAGGATTGTGACTCGCAGTAAGAATAATTCCTCCACCCGCCTTTTCAATAGGCACGGCGATTTCCACGGTTGGTGTTGTGGAAAGCCCAAGATCAACAACATGTAATCCAAGTCCTTGCAAGGTATTGCTTACCAGATTGCTCACCATTTCACCGGAAATGCGTGCATCTCTCCCAATAACAATTTTCTTTCCGTTGCGCGATTTTACCCAGGTACCAAAGGCCGCTGCGAATTTTACGACATCAACAGGAGTAAGTGCTTCGCCTGGTTTTCCGCCGATTGTTCCCCGAATGCCCGAGATTGATTTGATTAAAGTCACGAATAAAATTTTAGGCAACAAAGGTAATTTTTTTAAGTAAGATTTGCGAAGTTCCACACAAAGACACGAAGTTAAAATTCCATCCCATTAGCGTCTCTGCTCCTTTACATGAAAATTGTAAATTGCCTTCATGAAAAAACCACTTGCCGCACCGGATCTCAATCGCGAAGCCAAACTTAAAGCCTTTGATCGACTGCTCACCGTCATGGACGAGCTTCGTGAAAATTGCCCGTGGGATAAAAAGCAAACGTTCGAAAGCCTTCGTCATCTTACTATCGAAGAGACGTATGAACTATCGGACTCTATTTTGGATGGAAATCTGAATGAAGTAAAAAAAGAGTTGGGCGACCTGATGCTTCACAATGTTTTTTATGCGCGCATTGCTTCTGAGATGAAAGTATTTGACATGGCTGATGTACTCAATTCTATTTGTGATAAACTGATTGAACGACATCCGCATGTCTACAGCGATGTGATTGCAACAGATGAAAAGGGCGTGAAAGAAAATTGGGAACGGATAAAATTGCGAACCGGAAATAAATCAGTGCTTGAAGGTGTTCCTAAGTCGTTGCCTGCATTGGTGAAAGCAATTCGCATACAAGATAAAGCGCGTGGTGTTGGTTTTGATTGGGAAAAGAAAGAGCAGGTATGGCAAAAAGTCGAAGAAGAAATGCGGGAATTCAAAGACGAGTTTAATGTAGAATCGAGCCAGTCCGTCAACAAAGAAAAAGCAACTGCCGAATTTGGGGATTTACTTTTCTCATTAGTCAACTACTCACGTTTTTTGGAGATTGACGCGGAAGAAGCACTTGAACGCACCAACAAAAAATTCATTAAACGATTTCAGTACCTGGAAACTGAATCTGCCAAAGACGGAAAGAAAATGGGCGAGATGACGCTGGCCGAAATGGATCAGTATTGGGAAAAAGCTAAATCAATTTAAATGAATCTTACCAACCTTCACCGCATCCGGCAAACCGCCATTGATAAAAACTGGAAGGAAATGGAATCGTTTTTTAATTCTTCTGTTCAGCTGAAGCATAGCGGTATTCGCATCGATCTTACAGATATTTCTAAACCCCTGGTTATTATTGATGAAGTACAAGAGTATCACAAGGGAGGCATTGGCACAGAAGCCGTTAATGGGGCCGTGATTGCTATGCTTGCTGATCTCGCCATCGGACTTTTAGGATTAACGCATTACGCTGAAGGAATGACGGGCACGAGTAACCTGAGCATTAACTATCTAAAACCATTACTTGCCAAAAAAGTAATAGTGTCTGCAAAGCAAACCGAAGTTGTGAATAAAAGAATCTTTGGAATTGTGCGCGTGATGAATGAAAAGGAAGAAGTTTGTGCCTATGCTACTGGTGCCCTAGCAAAAGGGATTGTGATTTGAATTCTGTGCCGTTCAACAAATAAAAACGAGCCTAATCTTCAACTTCTACGATCATTTCAATTTCCACTGCAATATTTGAGGGAAGCATGTACATGCCTACTGCCGAGCGTGCATGCTTCCCTTTCTCTCCAAATAGAGACACCATCAAATCTGAAAAGCCATTGATCACCTTAGGTTGATCAGTAAAATTTTCGGTACAGTTTACCATGCCCAACACTTTTACAATACGTTTTACTTTGTTCAAGTCACCAACTTCGGCTTTCAGCGTGCTCAGCAATGCCACACCGACCTGTTTGGCTGCTTCATAACCTTGTTCAGTAGTCAGGTCTTTGCCTACTTTGCCCGTAATGTTGGTATTGTCAGCTTTGGTTGGTCCGTGTCCTGCAAAATACAGCAAGTTGCCTGTGCGCACTACTTTCACATAGTTTCCCATCGGCTTGGTGGGAGGATAAAGCTCGATTCCCAACTCATTTAGTTTTTTGTCAAAATCAATTTTTTGAGCGTTGCAAATGTTCGTCCAAAGAATGAAGCAGATAAGGAATAATTTTTTCATTGTTGATTAATAGTTCGTGTTGATTTTACCGGAACATTTTCCAGGGGAATACAAGTTTAAAACCTCTTTTGTTTTTTCCTGAAATATCGATGAACCCACGGGTACCGCGCAAGTTGCCCTGTACATCCCAATAATAGAGCGTTCCGAATTTTCCTTTGTTGAAGGATTGAGTTGTAACGATGCCCGTCCAGAAGAAAGTATTTTGAGCATTCCAATTCCAGCTGGAATAAGAAGTCATTAAAGGTGAACCGACTTTGTAATTTCGGACAGGGTCGGAGAGCAGGCCGGGAATGATTGTTTTCATTGGAGCCGCAAAAGTATTTGGCGCTAATGTGTAATGCGTAAATGATTCGGAACGGAACTGTGCAATAGCCTCAGTTTCTATAAAGACGACAGCAAGTAAGAGCAGGATTTTCATATGCTGTTGAGCTCAGGAAGTTACATAATTAATTCGTTAATTCGTTGGTGTCTTGATTTGTAATAGGGTTTTTGTCAATCAACAAATCTGAAACATTTTGAATCAACAAATTAAAAAGTTATGGCTGAAAAAATTCGCTGCTCCTGGTGTCTTAAGTTTGATCAATACATTCGTTATCATGACGAGGAGTGGGGCGTGCCCGTTCATGATGACCGAAAGCATTTTGAGTTTCTAATTTTAGAAGGAGCACAAGCCGGGCTGAGTTGGAGTACAGTTTTAAAAAAACGTGAAGGGTATAGAAAAAACTTTGCCGACTTTGACCCTGAAAAAGTAGCTCGATTTACCATTAAAAAGATTGAAAAAATTTTAACCGACCCGGGAATCATCCGCAACAAACTGAAAGTGTACGCTGCTGTAAATAATGCAAAGTCGTTTCTGAAAGTTCAGAAGGAATTCGGCAGTTTTGATAAATACATTTGGGGTTTTGTGAATAACCGGCCCATTGTAAATCAATGGAAGGCATTGAATTCCATTCAGGCGACTACAAAGGAATCAGATGCTTTGAGTAAAGATCTGATCAAGCGCGGCTTTAAGTTTGTGGGCAGCACCGTGATTTACGCACACATGCAGGCATGCGGACTTGTGAACGACCACTTGCGCGATTGTTTTCGTTACAATGAATTAAAAAAACTTGTTTAGTTAGCGTACTCGCTTAAAAACTTCACGCGCATCAGGCGCACATCTTCTTCACTAAAACCTTGCAATTCGGCCATCGCCTCGGCCATGCTGTCGGTTTCGCTGTTGAGGAAGTAATCATAAATCTCATCCTGCCTGCTTTCATCAAGCACATCGTCTATGTAATAATCTACATTCAACTTGGTACCACTGTAGCAAATATTCTCCATCTCTGTGAGTAGCTCATCGAAACTCAAGGCTTTACTTTCCGCAATTTCTTCCAGGTCTACCTTGCGGTCGATCTGCTGGATGATAAAGATTTTTATTTTGGATTTATTCACCGATGATTTCACCACTACTTCGGCAGCAGTTTCAATATCATTGTCATCTACGTATTTTTGGATCACCTCCAGAAACTCTTTTCCAAACTTATTTACTTTACCCATGCCCACGCCATTCACACCTGCCATTTCATCTTTGGTGGTAGGGTAGGTCGTTGCCATTTCTTCCAGTGAAGGATCCTGGAAGATGACGTAAGGAGGTAAATCTTTTTCTTTGGCTACCTTCTTGCGTAGTGCTTTTAGCATCTCAAACAACTTCTCATCGTATGATTTGGAGTTGACTGGTGTGCGCTCGCTTGATTCTTCTTCGCCTATGACAGTAGTAAAATCATGGTCACGCGCCAATTCGATCTCATGAGGTTTCTTCAAAAATGCTATTCCCTTCTGGGAGAGCTTTAATACGCCAATATTTTCAATGTCTTTTTCCAGATATTGGTAAATCAATGCTTGCCGTATCACAGATTTCCAAAAATCAGCATCTTCGGTATCACCTTTGCCATAAACGGGCAAATCAAAATGCGCGTAACTCTTTACGTATTCATCCTCTTCACCACGGATTACATTCACTAAGTGGGCAAGTCCGAACCGTTCGTTGGTCTGCTTCACCGCTTCGAGAGCGATCCTGACAAATTCCGATCCTTCAAATCGTTCGCGTGGATTAGTGCAGTTATCACACATGCCGCAGTTGTTGCCTTCATATTCTTCTCCGAAATAATGGAGCAACTGTTTGCGTCTGCACACAGGAGACTCGGCGTAGAACTCCATCTCTTGCAGAAGGATGCGTGCATTCTCACGCTCTTGAACGGATTTATCTTTATTGAATTTTTCGAGCTTGTTTAGATCATTATGACTGTAAAACATCAGGCAAAGTCCTTCAAGACCATCGCGACCTCCTCGACCAGTTTCCTGATAGTATCCTTCCAATGATTTTGGAACATCATAATGCACTACAAAGCGTACATCAGGTTTATCAATGCCCATCCCGAATGCAATCGTGGCAGTGATGATGTCTACTTCTTCATTCAAAAAGTCATCCTGATTTTTCATGCGCACATCCGGATCGAGGCCTGCATGATATGGCGCGGCTTTAAACCCATTAACGTTTAGTAGCTGTGCGATCTCTTCTACTTTTTTTCTGCTAAGGCAATAGATGATGCCTGATTTTCCTTTATGTTCTTTGAGAAAGCGAATGAGTTGCTTCTTCGTTTCCTTCTTGGGTCGGACTTCGTAGTATAAATTTTTTCTGTTGAAAGAAGAGATGAATACATCGGCTTCTTCCATTTGCAAATTCTTCTGAATGTCCAGCTGCACTTTTGGAGTAGCTGTGGCCGTGAGTGCTATCACGTTCATATCGCCGAGTTGTGCGATCATCGTTTTGATCTTGCGATACTCCGGGCGGAAGTCGTGGCCCCACTCTGAAATACAATGGGCTTCATCAATAGCAACAAAAGACACATTCACCTTTTGAAGGAATTCGATATTCTCTTCTTTGGTGAGAGACTCAGGTGCTACATACAATAATTTTATTTTTCCGGAGATGCAATCTTTGCGAAGTCTTGTGATCTCTCCTTTGCTGAGTGTGGAGTTAAGAAAACGAGCGTTGATACCATACGCATTCAATTGGTCAACCTGATTTTTCATTAATGCGATGAGCGGAGAAATGACAATTGCAAGGCCGTCATTGATCATGGCGGGCAACTGATAGCAAAGTGACTTGCCTGCTCCAGTTGGCATAATCACAAATGTGTTTCTGCCACCAAGGATGTTTTTGATTACGATTTCCTGGTTACCACGAAAACTGCCGTAACCAAATATTTCCTTGAGTTTAGCCTTTAGTTCATCTTTCTCTTCTGCCACCATCATATTCATACCAATAAAATTTCTTCCCCTCTAATAAATAACATTCTCGCTTTTTTACGGGGGATTGAAGATAGTAAAAAAAGAATGGATAACGGCCAAGATTGTAAGAAAATATATTGGCTAACGTCAATAAAATCAACGTTTGACAGCTAAAATCATTTTGTTGCCTTCTGTAAAAATATTTTTGTTGTTATCGTATAAATGTGAGTTGATCACTCTTTTCGGCTATTAAAAAATTAGAATTATGCGGTGGATCATTACCTTATTTAAAAATTGGAACGCGTTCATTTTCTTTTTAAATGAATAGAACATAAATTACTTTTTTAACTTCGCGCCTCCGATTGGAAATTAATGAATAAGAATTTGTATGTGGTACTCATGGCCGGTGGCGTGGGTACTCGTTTTTGGCCTTATAGCCGCAACTCACACCCTAAGCAATTTTTGGATGTGATGGGCATTGGGAAAACATTATTACAATCGACCTACGATCGATTCCTGACCCTTTGCCCTCCTGAAAATATTTTTGTTGTTACCAATGAGGAACATGTAGAGCTCACCCAACAGCAATTACCAGAACTTACCACTCAGCAGATTTTGGCTGAGCCAATGCGGAAGAATACAGCGCCTTGTATAGCTTATGCTTGTCACAAAATTGCCAAAATAGACGCACAGGCGATTGTTGCCGTAAGTCCGGCGGATCATTTGATACTGAACGAATCGTATTTTCAGCAAACCATTGCCAAGGCGAGTGAGCAGGCCAAATCGCAAGACAAATTAATCACACTGGGTATCAAGCCGACACGACCTGAAACGGGCTATGGATATATTCAATTTATTGAGAGCAAAAGCCCACTGAAGAAAGTAAAGACATTTACTGAGAAACCAGAGCTTACATTGGCAAAAAAATTTATCGATAGCGGTGATTTTGTTTGGAATGCCGGCATATTTATCTGGGGAGTTCAGGCCTTTTTAAGCTCGTTCAGGAAATATTTGCCAGAAATGGCCGAGATATTTGATGAGGTTGCCGAAAAAATATCAACAGCCGAAGAAAAAGAGTCTATTAATATTGCTTACGGCCAGGTAAAAAATATTTCCATCGACTACGGAATTATGGAAAAGGCAGATAATGTCTATGTCTGGCCAAGTAATTTTGCGTGGAATGACTTAGGTTCGTGGTCTTCATTGTATGATCTCTCACCCAAAGACGAACACAATAATTCGGTGATGGCCGATGCACTCACCTATGACACTCGCAATTCTATTATCAAGGGGCCGAAAGATAAATTGATAGTAGTGCAGGGCCTCAATGGCTATCTGGTTGGTGCATTTGACAACGTGGTCATCGTTTGCGAAAAAGACAAGGAAGATATGTTTCGCAGGTTTGTAAACGACCTCAAGGGCAAGGCCAACGGAGGTGAATATTTGTAGTCAGTGGAAATAGTTCACATGAAACAGGAGGATGTCTAAGATCAAAAGGCTTGCTGGTGAGACAGTTCTTTATGGAATGGGTAACATCGTGCCCCGCCTCCTCAACCTTCTCCTTTTTCCAGTCCATGCAGCGTTTTTTGATCCGGCAGAGTACGGGGTGTTTACTTACCTCATGTCATTTGTTGCGCTACTCAACGTAGTTTATAGCTTTGGAATGGAGACGGCGTATTTCAGGTTTGTTTCCAAGCCAGGAGCAGATCAAAAAAAAATCTTCAACCTTGCTCAGTCCGCAGTAACCGGTATTAGCACTATACTTTCGTTGACATTCATTTTATTTGCTGATTCTTTTGCCGAATTACTGAACGCCAAAGGTCATGGAGACTATATCATTTGGCTTTCAGTTATCATGTTTATCGACAACGTGGTGAGCATTCCTTTTGCCCGGCTGCGTTTTGAGAAAAAACCCTTACGATTTGCGCTATACAGGATTTCCAATGTTGTAATACTTACGGGCCTTAATTTATACTTCTTCTATTTAGCGTTTGACCCTGCCATCGGCATCGGCTACATCTTTATCGCCAACCTGATTGCCAATAGTTTTTACATTGTCTTTTTCTTAAAAGATTTTATTCAATGGCGTCCAACCTTTGACCGGGAGGTAACTCCAACGATGGTCAGGTATGCATTCCCGATTATGATCACAGGCCTTGCGGGAATGATGAATGAATTTTTTTCACGCATTTCACTGGAACAATGGCTTCCAAAAAACTTTTATCCTGGGCGCACTTCCCAGTTTGCCGTTGGTGTATTTGGTGCTTGCTACAAATTTTCTGTGTTGATGAACCTGGCCATTCAGGCTTTTCGAATGGCTGGCGAACCTTTCTTTTTTTCGAATGCTTCTGATAAAAAGTCGCCCGAACTTTTTGCGAGAGTCAATTATTACTTCATCATTCTTTGTTGCTTTATCATGCTGGCAGTGGCCATCAACACAGACATCCTGAAATTTTTAATGAAAAAGGAATCGTATTGGGAAGGGCTGGAAATTGTACCACCACTTTTGCTGGGTTATCTTTTTCTGGGAGTGTATTACAATTTTACAGTGTGGTTTAAACTCACTGATAAAACATATTACGGAACAATTCTGGCGATAGGCGGAGCGATCTTAACGTTTATCCTGAACTGGTTCTTGATTCCGGTTGCTGGTTATTTTGGTAGTAGTTGGGCAACCGCTATTGTCTATGGCTCTATGATGATTGCCTGCTATGTGTTAGGTCAGAGGTACTACCCTATTCCATACCAAGTGCGTAGTGGAATTAGCTACATCGCAATTACTTATCTGCTAGTAATATTTGTCAACCGGCTTTCGTTTACTACACAACTTATGGCCACGGCATTTCATCTTTTAGTAATCGGTCTGTTTGTTGTTGGTGTCTATGCAATCGAAAGAAAAGGGCTGAAAGCGTGATTGAAAATCCCTTTGTTTTGGGGAGTTCCCGGACCAAGGCTATTCGATTTATTCCTACCTTTGCATGCTCAAATCCATGAATTTGAAAAAGAAATCTATCCTGCTTTTAGCTGCGCTGTTTTTTTTTCTTTCCGCTCTTTTCCCAAAAGGAAAAAAAGAAAAGGCCCGATGTAGTGTTTTCGTCAGCTCGAATTGCCGAGGCTGAGCGAATTTTTACGGAAGGAGAAAAGTATTTCATCCTTGAAGACTACACCAAGGCTCTCTTTTATTTTCAGCAGGCGCTGGAATATAACCCGACTAATGCGACCGTATTTTATAAAATAGCAGAGGTCTTTTTGAAGGGAAGTAAGGAAGAGGATTTAATTCGCGCTGCGCAAAATATTGAGAACGCCCTGAAGCTGGAAAGGAAAAACAAATATTTCTATCTCCTTGCTTCGCGTATTTATGCCAATCAACGGCTGTTTGACAAGTCTTCACAGGCTCTTGAAACAATGATGAGCGAAATCAAGGGAACGGAAGAATACCTGTACGAGCTTGCTGCAATTTATTTGCAGGATAATGAGCTTGATGAAGCCTTCAAAGTTTATAACCGGGCCGAATCTTCACTTGGAATCAACGAGCTCTCATCCTTGCAGAAGCAGCGCATTCTGTTTGTAAAAGGCAAAGTCAACGAGGCAATTGCCGAAGGAGACAAACTTATTCAGGCATATCCGGATGAAGAGCGATTTGTTTTAGCCCAAGCAGAGATTCTGGCGCAGCAAAATCAGGCCTTGCGAGGTATACCGTACCTTGAAAAATTTATTGCAGGCCACCCCGACTCTGGTAGTGCCAAGGTTTTGCTCGCAGGCCTCTATCGAGACTCGGGGCAGGAACAGAAATCGCGCGAATATGTAATGCAGATTTTTGATGATCCCCAAGTAGAGACTTCCAGTAAAGTGCTTATGCTCGGTACCTACAATGCTATTCTGTCGCAGAACAAAAGCAGAAAATTAAAAAATGTGGAGCTTGAAAATTTTGTTTTAAATCTTTTTAAAAAACTGAAAACTTATACTCCTGACGATCCGGATGTGCGCTTGGTTGGTGGTGATCTTTTCCTTGCGCTTGAAAAGAATGAAGAAGCACGGGGCGAATATCTAAGCGCAGTGAGACATGGCGCGAATAGTTTTGAAGCATGGCAGAATTTGCTCTTTTTGGAAATGCAGGCGGGGCTGGCTGACAGCGTGATTGTTCACTCGGAAGAAGCTCTTGAGCTTTTTCCTAATCAGGCGATGATCTATTATTTTAATGGCATCGCTCATCTTCGCAAAAAAGAATATCGTGAGGCTGCCAACACACTGGAACAATCAAAGAAACTTACTGCTAACAATCTCAATTTGCAGGATGAGATCAACAGTATGCTTGGCGATGCTTATAATGCCATGAAGGATTATGAAAAGTCTGACAAGGCTTATGAAGACGCACTGGCGGTGAACCCGAATAATGAGTATGTTCTTAATAATTACAGCTATTATCTATCAATCCGGAAAGTGAATCTGGAAAAGGCCGAAAGGATGTCAGCTCAAGTAGTAAAAAGCCATCCCGAAAATGCCTCATACATTGACACGTATGCATGGGTGCTTTATCAAATGGGAAAATATAAAGAAGCGAAAAAAGTAATGGAGAAGGTCTTTACCTCAGAGCAAGCCAATGCCGTGCACTATGAACATTACGGTGATATATTGTACCAATTGGGCGATATTGATGAGGCCGTGGCGCAGTGGCAGAAAGCAAAATCGCTCAACGGAAACAATGAGGTACTCAATAAAAAAATATCCAATCGTAAAATTTACTAATCATTAAATTGCCCCAAAAATAGATACTAGTGAAGCTGTTCTTATCCCAATTTTTCGAGTGGAGAATTTCAATTTTCCTTCTTTTTCTTCAACTGATCTTTGCCGGATGCAGCCACAAAATTGCGCCTACACTTCCACCTCCACCAAAGTCGATTGATATACAGGAAATCGATTTTGAATATATGCACGGCAAGGCTCGGCTCGTATTTCGCGACAATGCCAAAGAACGTGAAGTGAAGGCACATATACGTATTCGCAAAGACAGTGTTATTTGGATGAAACTAACTGTTATTGGCGTGCAGGGAGGCATGGCACTCATCAATAAAGACTCAATTACCATTGTTAGCAACCTCGAGAAAGAGTACTATGTTTTTGACTATAAGGAATTATCGAAGCGCTTTAACTTTAAAATCAATTACGATATTATACAAGCAGCATTATTGGGTAATCCGATCATTCCAAAACGTGAAGGTGATGAGATTGGTGACGACTCTTTTTTTAACAAACTTATTCAAGCTGAAGGCACAGTAACTATCCAGAACCTGATCAATAAAAATACAAAAAAACTGGAGCGAGTAAACCTAACGGAATCAACTACAGGTAATGCAGTAAAAATTAATTATGGCGACTTTCAGCCCGTAGGCAACAAACTTTTTCCTTACAAGGGCACCATTGATGTGGTGTACAAAACGGTGTCGGATATTGTATATAACACAATCATTTTTGAATATACCAAAGCCGAGGTGGGTACTAAAGAGCTCCGTTTTCCTTTCAACATCCCGAAGCGGTATGATCGCAGGTAGGACCATCTGTATTTTCCTTTTTTCTTTTTTATCCTTGCCATTTTTTGTCTTTGCGCAAAAGAATAAAATTCAATTGCAAAAAGAGAGGCAGCAAAACATTGAGCGAATCAATGAGACGGAGAAAATTCTTGAAGAAACGACACGGGAGAAAAAAAATTCACTAGGAGAACTTACTGCTCTCAATAAGCGAATTGAGCAACAAGAAACATTAGTCAGCTCAATTAAAAGTGAGATTGCATTGCTCGATGAAGATATAGATGAGGATAACCAGATTATAGGCAGCCTGGAAAAAGACGTGACTCAACTTAAGGAAGAATACGTTGCTATGCTATTTGCCGCGCAGAAAGCTAGTGGTAAAACCGATAAGCTCATGCTTCTTTTTTCAGCACAGTCTTTTGATCAGTTGGTGATGCGGCTCAAGTACATGGAGCAATACAGCAAGGCGCGGAAAGAACAAGCCGATGCCATTTCCAAAACGCAAATCCTGCTCGGCAAGCAGGTAAAATTGACCGAAGCAAAACGTAACGAAAAACAGCAGCTACTCAATGATGAGATTAAACAAAGCGAGCAACTCTCAGGTTTAAAACAAAAGCAGCGAACTGTGGTGCGTGGCTTGGTAAAGGAAGAAAAGCGCCTGAAGCGTGAGTTGGAAGAAACACGGAAAGCCGTAGCAGAGCTGGACAACTTAATTGCGAAACTTATAAAAGAAGAAGCTGAGCGTGCAGCACGTGAAGCACTGGCTCGTAAAAAGAACAAACTGAAAGAAGTTGAAAGCGCGTATGAGACAGCTGCGCTTTCCACTACTTTTGAAGAGAACCGCAGGAAATTCCCATGGCCTGTTTCGGGTTTTGTATCCCAAAAATACGGCCGACAAATGCATCCGGTTCTTAAAGGCATTGAAATACAGAATGACGGAATAAACATACAAACGAAGCAAAACGAGCCGGTGCATGCGATATTCAATGGTGAGGTACGTACTGTCGCCTTTATCAACGGCATTGGTAATACAGTCATCATTAGCCATGGAGAGTATTTTACCGTGTATTGCGGACTGAAAGAAGTCTTCGTAAAAACCGGACAGAAGGTATCTACGGGTGAAGAAATCGGACGTGTACGGTCTTCTTCAGAAGGAATTTCAGAGCTACGTTTTCAAGTGCGGAAGAATATCGAAACCCTCGATCCGCAGCTATGGTTGAAGAATTAATTCAATTTGGCCCAAACTGCCGTACATCATTTACGTTGGATAATTGACAAATTAATTCAGTAATTTTACAGACTTTAATTAACTAATACTATGAACGCAATCCTGTTGTTAGGTATGCCCGGTATGGGCGAGTGGGTAGTGATCGGTTTATTCGTGCTTATTTTCTTCGGAGCGAAAAAAATACCTGAATTTGCCAAAGGACTTGGCAAAGGCATCCGCGAATTTAAAGATGCTGTAAAGGATGTGAAGAAAGAAGTGGATGATGCAGGCAAAGAAATGCCCAAGATCGACGAGAAGTAAGCCGCTTGCAGCCGCTTAATATTCCGTATTTTCAAATCCGCCAGTTGCTTGATCGCCGGGAATTATCCTGCGTCGATCTGGTCAGCAACCATCTCACTGTCATCAATAATAAAAAACACCTCAACGCTTTTTTGGAAGTATATTCCGAAGAAGCGTTGGCGCGTGCGGCAGAAATTGATTTAAAAATCAAAGACGGCAAAGGCGGTAAACTGGCGGGCTTGGTTGTAGGTCTGAAGGACGTGCTTTGTTACAAAGACCATCGGGCTCATGCCGGCAGCAAAATTCTGGATGGTTTTATTTCGCAATACAATGGTACAGCAGTACAGCGTCTTATAGATGAAGATGCCATCATCATCGGCCGACAAAATTGTGATGAATTTGGGATGGGCTCTTCCAATGAGAACTCGGCATTTGGTTCAGTCTTAAATGATATTGATAATACACGAGTGCCTGGAGGATCTTCAGGTGGTTCGGCAGTAGCAGTGCAAACAGGCATGTGTCAGGTTTCACTGGGCTCCGATACCGGTGGTTCTGTACGGCAGCCCGCAGCGTTTTGCGGAATTGCAGGACTGAAGCCAACCTACTCCCGCATATCTCGTCACGGACTAATTGCCTACGGATCTTCATTTGACTGTATCGGTATTTTTTCCAAGTGCATTGAAGACATAGCGCTGGTGCTGGAAGTGATTTCTGGTGCTGATGATTTTGACAGTACGGTATCCCGAAAACAGGTGCCGGCATATTCACAGGAGCTAACTGGTAAACCTTCGAAATATAGAATCGCATACTTGCGAGACGCGTTGGGAAATAAAGCACTTCAACCGGAAATTAAGGAAGCTATCACATTGAAAATTGATCAATTGAAATCGGCAGGTCATAGGGTAGAGGCTTTCGATTTTCCATTGAACGAATATATGCTACCTACCTATTATATTTTGGCAACAGCCGAAGCGAGCTCGAACTTGTCGCGCTACGATGGTGTACGCTATGGTTACCGCAGCCCCGCTACAAAGGATTTAACTTCTATGTATAGCAGGACTCGAAAGGAAGGGTTTGGCAGAGAGGTGCAGCGGCGGATTTTGCTCGGCACATTTGTACTTTGTGCAAGTTATTATGATGCGTACTATACGAAGGCTCAAAAAGTTCGCACGCTTATCCGTAAGGAGATAAAAAAGATCTTTGAGGACTATGATTTTATACTGATGCCAACAACGCCAACTACAGCGTTTGAGTTAGGCAAGCATCCGGATAATCCAGTTGAGTTGTATCTTGCAGACTTATTTTCCGTTCAAGCTAATGTAGCGGGCATTCCTGCTATCTCGATTCCTTGTGGAAAAGACCAACAGGGGTTACCTATTGGGCTTCAATTGATGGCGGATGATTTTGAGGAGAGTAAATTACTACAGTGTTCTAAAGCAGTTTTGG
>JABDGP010000026.1 GCA_013285945.1 Bacteroidota bacterium
CGACCAACTGTATCGTTTCAATTGTAGAAGATCCTGACAAAGAAAATATCTGGATTAGCACCACCGAAGGTTTTGTTTCCCGAGTTAATAAAACATCCTTATCCTCGGTCAATTTTAAACCAGGAAAAAAAACTGGACTCACGGGTGATGTTGTGATGAATATATTCTTTGACAGAAAAGGAAATTTATGGCTATGTGTTTTAGAAAAAGGGTTGTATTCATATGATAAAAAGAAAAATACTTTTTCTCATGTCCTTTCTTTGAATGACACCTCTTCTTATTACAGAAATGAATTAAAAAAAAAGTATGATTTTCATTGCAACAGCATTCAGGATATTGCCGAAAGCGAAAATGGTTTGTTCTGGCTGGCCACTTCAGATGGCTTGTATAAGTTTGATCCCTCCACAAGAATAGCCCATTCCATAAGGGCTCAATCAATAACTTCCCCTGATCACATTTATGATCAATTATTTCAAGGCATAATCTATGGAAATGACGGAGTATGGATGGGATCGAGATCAAGCGGACTTTGGCATTTCAATACAAAAACAGGAGTGTGGCAAAATTTTAAAATTAGTTCAAACTCGTCAGCTAACGTAAACATAATCCGCAGCCTGGCATGGAAAAGTGATACTCAGATATGGATAGCATCGAACGATGCCGGATTTGGTTTTTTTGACATTACCGAGCAAGCATTTCATTTTGAAGATCATAGAAGAACAGAGGTGGCCGAACAAATGATAAGAGATAAGGACGGAATCATTTGGTTTAGTACTATTAAGGGCCTTAATAAGTTTGATCCTAACCAAGAAATAGCCTTTAACAGGATTACCGTGGAGAAATCGGACAATGGGTCATTTTATGTAACCCGTGGTTATTATTTCGATCATAAAAAGAACAAGCTGTTCATTGGGACAATCTGGGCAGACGGTCTTCACATTATTAGTAAATCCACAAATAAAACTACTATAGTAAAGTTTCCAATAAACCATAATGAGCTTAACCAATTTTGGATAACTGACATTTTAAATGACTCAGAGGATAATCTCTGGGTATTAACTCGCGACGATCTCTTTATATGCAACAAAGAAACTAATGAGTTGGTATCTTTTACGAAAAGCCATCAAAGAGATAGTCACTTTTTTTCTATGCTTTATGAATCTTCAAATGGCACCATTTGGATTGGCTCACACCGCGACGGGTTGTTCAAACTAAATCGTTCCGATGGATCAATGATTCAATTCCGGCATATTAATGATCCAAATTCAATTCTTGCGGGCACTATTAGAAGCATCAGCGAAAATAAGAATGGGGACTTGTATATAGGAACTAACAATGGTCTTAGTGTATTCAGATTGAAGACCGAACGGTTTGTTAATTATCAATATAAGAATGTGACTAACGCCGTGCCTACAAACAATATTAGCGGGTCTACGGTTACTTCTAATCACAAAATATGGCTTTCGACCTTAGGATCTGGGCTTCTTCAGTGCGACGAGGTTGACGGAAAAATTTCTTTCACCAGAATTAATTCCAATGGGATTAAAAGCGATTTTATTTACTCGATAACTACTGGAAAAAAAGGAAAAACGTGGATACTAACTCAAACCAATATTATTGCACTTGACGAAAACGGAAATGTCATTTACAAGCAATCAATTAAGACACCAAGAGATGTTAGAAAAATCTGGGTTGATCCGTACACTGACATCGTTTACTTTGATGGGTATGGAGGGTATTACACGCTTGATCAAAAAGCCATTCTTAAAAAGGCGCCTGTGCCATCCATTGCAATAACATCATTTAAGATCCTTGATAAGGAGGTCCCATTGAAATTTGACAGTCGTGATAGTGCATATCTTGATTTAAATTTTAAAGAGAATTTCTTTTCATTCGATTTGGCGGTTCTTGATTTCAAAGCTCCAACCTTAAACAGGTATAGCCATTACCTTGAAAATCTTGATGAAGGATGGGTACTAAATAATGAAAGCAACCATATCACGTATACCAATGTCCCTCCCGGCGATTACAATTTTAAATTTCAGGGAACAAATTCATTTGGAGAGTCTACGAAATTAAATACAGTTCATATCCACATTTCAACTCCCTTTTGGTCGTCTTGGTGGTTTCGGTCTGTAAGCTCAATAATTATTATCCTGGCCGGTCTTAGTTATTACAAAGCCCGAACAAATCGTAACCGGCAAATTGAACTTCTTAAATCTGAATATTACAGGAAAGTTTCTGAGGCTCAACTTATAAGCCTTCGTGCCCAGATGAACCCTCACTTCCTATTCAATTGTCTGGCTTCAATCAACAATTATATTTTAAAATCAGAGAAAAAATTGGCATCAGAATATATTACCAAGTTTGCCAAACTTATACGACTGCTTTTAGAGAACTCTAGTGAAACGAAAATTCCGTTGACGAAGGAATTGGATTACATGAAGCTCTATCTGGAGATGGAGTCCATGAGATTTGATCATGGGTTTAACTTTAAAATAATTGTGGACGAAAAACTTGAAGTCCATAACTTGAAAATCATCTCATTAGCCGTGCAGCCATTTGTTGAGAACGCAATTCGTCACGGACTTCTGAATAAAAAAACGAAAGGTAGTGTGACTGTTAGTTATACCAAAGGAATTGAGGGTTTTATGAGATGTACTATTGAAGATGATGGAGTCGGCAGAGCTACCACGGCCGAATTGAAATCAAATTTTGAGACTTCGAGAAAATCTTTCGGGGTAAAAATAACTTCTGAACGCCTTGAGATGCTAAAAGGGAAAGTTGAAATTATTGATTTGAAGAATGAAAAAAATGAACCGTGTGGCACCCGGGTTTTGCTGGATATGCCTATAATTCAAAACTATGGAAACGAGTTGACGCTGACCAGTGAAGTTTAGGATTCAAAAGTCATTAAGCTAATAATTTATTTTAATGTAACCATTTAAGCTGATGAGAGAACAACAGGTGTTATTGTTAAAAAAATCGTTTGAAAAGATACTCGCAATTCGCGAACAAGTAACCGAACTTTTTTATGATCATTTATTTCTTGCCAATCCCGGCCTTAGGTCCATGTTTAGAAATAACATGGCAGATCAGGGGGAAAAATTAATAACCACACTTGAATATGTGATTTCCCATTTTAAGCTTTTACCCAACGGTGATTATCAATTGGAGCACTCATTAAAAAAATCATTAATGAATTTAGGAAACGATCACAAGGTCGTGTACGGAGTAAAATCTGCCCATTACAATAAATTAGAAGACTCACTTCTTTGGACATTAGAATTAGCTCTTGGCTCTGATTTTACGGTAGAAGTTCGCCAATCTTGGAGAGAGGCGTATTCAGAAATCGTGAAATATATGATTGAAGGAGCAAATGCTGAAACCTCCTCTTAACAGAGCCAACTTGGGGTTGTCATCCTAATGCCTTGCAGCTTCAATCATAGTATTAGAAAGGATGGTATAAACATCTATCCAGGCCTCCTTCAATTCCTCAGTCCAAGCTGCACCTAAGGCCTTCTCTAGCGTCCATAGAAGTGCAATACCGACAGTGGCATAATGTTCAGGTGCAACCTTATAATTAGCATGACGCTGCCCGAGAGCTTTCACGTCATTTTCAACTTCATGCAGGTTGTGTAGTTTATGAACTACAAGTGTGATTAGCGCCACAAGTTTGCGGGATTGTGAATCAAGATCGCCCTTAAAAAGTTGTCTCAACGATGGGTCGAGCTCGAAAAGGCGATCGTAAAAAATCTTACCTGTCTCCTGAGTGTTTAGAATAACGAAATCCCAAGAGCTCTCAATTAATTCAATTTGCCGGTGAGTCATCATAATTATTTATAGTTTATTATTAAATAGAAGTACTAGAGTATTGCAATCTTTTTGTGGAAATCAATTTCATTTCTAAATAAATTGGGAATGATCAAAAGGAACGTTGTGCCTGAATTTATAGTGGATTCAAACGTGATGAGCCCTTTAAGTCTTTCAACCATGGATTTTACTATATACAAGCCAAGTCCTGTACCTGTAGATCGAGTGGTTGCCCTGTAAAACATTTCCCAAACTCTATCTTTACATAACCATTCAATCCCGATTCCATTATCTTTCAATTGAACCGCAACATGGCTGGAATATACTCTAACATCAATTTTTAGAAAAGAATCGGTTTGACAAGGATCAGAATACTTAAAAGCATTTGAAATTAAGTTTCTTAAAATGGTTTTCATTCGAACTGCATCGGTAGAGAAGGCTCGATCCTGTTTTATTTTGAGAATAACCTGTACAAAATGCTCTTGCTCTTTAAATTCGTTTACAATTGGTTGAATCTCTTGCTCAAAAGAAAAATCGGATAGATTTACCTCTGATTTATTATTATAGGTGACGGAGATCAGTTCCTTTAATAAAACATCCATACGGATGACTTTGTCTTCAATCATTTGCAGGTAAATACCAACTGAATCCACAGAGGTTTCTCTTTTTGCCAAATGAGTCAACCCCATAATTGTAGTCAGTGGTGACCGCAGATCATGAGATGCATGGTATGTGAAGTTGTCAAGTTCCCCATTTAACTTTTGAAGTTCGAGCATTTGCAAATGTTGCTCCGTAATATCAATAAGAATGCCTTCAACAAAACCATCTAAACTAGAATAGCGTGCATGAACAGCCGCCCATCGATTAATTTTATTTTCGCAATGATTGACTTGAAATTTAAAGTCTTCAATCTTTTTATTATTGATAAGTCGAAGGTAAAATTCTTCAAACTGGTTGGGGCATAAAAATATGCTTTCAAGGTTTGTCTTCGTGTCATGTTGAATTCCGACAATTTCAGCTGCTTTATGATTCCATGAGGTTAGCTTTGGAGTTGAAATTTTAAATTTAAACGTTCCGACAAAAGGGTTTTCAAAAACAGTTACGTACTCATTTTTGTCACCAGCCATCATCTGATTCAGAGATACGACCTCATTTAATGGGAGCATTTTCATATTCTCTAATTTCATTCTTACCAATTACAGAGAGCCTACACTGAGAGAATTCACTCGGCCAAACAAAACTAATTGCATAATTCACTCTGCAGAGAGCGAGTTATCATTCTGGATGATTTAGTTAGCAGGAGTGGCATTCCATCTATTAACTAGAGATGAATGATTCGAAATCGAAGTGACCATGTGCTATTTTGGACTACTCTACAACCATACCAAGCGATTTAATATTACCCGGAACCTTTATGCCCCGAGCTTCGATAGCATGTGAATTTATCTCGAATCGAAGCTTACCATCAATTTTCACAAAACTCAAACCACTGCCCTTCTTTGCCAAGCCATCTCCATCTGAAATGATAAGCATTGCATTTGAGGGTAATTTTGAAATAATTGAGCTTAATAATTGAGATCTCTCTGACGGTAGGAATAAGATATGGCAATCCTCTATTTTGTCTACTGAATCAAACTCCTTTATAAGAATTTTTTGTATGCCAACGCTTTTGTCTAATGCCACTTTTTGAAGCTCAAGTGAGAGCAGAGGGCAGTCTAACACTCCGATAAGAAAGATTCCATCGCCTTTGGGTTCGGGCCATTTTATTGATTTGGCAAAACTATAAATAAAGACAGAGTAGACCTTGGTGTTTAATTGTGCCTCGCACGTGGCTCTGCCTCCAATAAGAAAAAGGATAAGCACTATGCAGTTTCTTTTAATCAGACTTGAATTGATCATGGTGTAATACGTTAATTCTCGACTATCTCTACTTCGACACGAACATTCCTTCTCGCATTCAATCCATCTTTCTTGTAAAGAGGACGCTTGCCTCCCCATGACTTAACTTCAATCCTGTCTCCGGTAATGCCATTTGAAACCAAATAATCATGTATTGCAGTCGCCCTGTCATAGGCAAGTTTTTTGGCCGAACCTAAACTTGATTGAGAGTCTTTGGTTATAGAAAATAAGTTATTGCTTGGCCCCGGCCGTATGATCTTTCCGAAAAAATTCCCGTTGGTATGGCCGTGAAGTCTGATTTTGTATTTGAGGTTTCCCTTCATCATAGCAAGCAACTCGTTCAATTCGAATTTTGATTCAGGCCGCATTATTGAGGCATCATTATAAAAATACACGTCATATAAGCTCCTGATATCACCTTTTTGATATTGCGTCAATTCAAAATTGATAACGAGTGACGAGCCTATGTCCTTTACAAAGTCTGCTGTAGAATCAGTTAAAGGGCTCTTCCCAATAATTTCGTGCTGCACCTTACGATACCCTAAAACATCGCATATAAGAATAAGCTTTCCCGAATTGTTATTTGGGTCTGGCAAATTTAGATAGGCATTGCCCTGAACTTCAGAAATCAGATGCTCCTTATCCGGGTTAATGACTTTGACTTTTCCATCCACCACTCTGTCATTTGTCGAATTATACAGGCTGAGAAATATTTCAATTGGTTCTTGTATTTCAGCTTCGGAATCTGCGCTGGTATTTGCTACCGACAATACTTCTTGTTTGTGCAAGAGGATTGATGTATCAGTTTTTAATAAAATAGGTTCATTTTGAACCGTCTGATCTGATTCAATAGTTTCTTCATTCCTCTCATCAATATATTTTACCCACGCGTCCCAGAACTCAGGGTTTTGCCGCAGCATTGCAGCCCGTCTTATAGAAACGAATTTATCCTGACTTATAAGAGTATAGACATAGTATATCCCCTTGGATTTAAGGTGACCTAATGATGCTATCGTTTTCTGTTGATTTAACTTAGCGCAATATTTAACAGCATTGCTCTCTACTGCAAATGCCCCTACTATCAGATAGTAGCCAGCTTCAAGTTTAGCCTCTTGAGGTTGGCTATAACAATAACTGAACGATCTGCACACTACTAAGACAACTAGCGAAAGTATTCTCATAATATCTACAACAAAACGGGGATTTGCATACCAGATTTTAAAATTTCAGGTACTATCAGGCACAAAATAGAGCTCTTATAAATTATGATTTCAGACAAAAGAGCATACAGGTGTTATTGGTTATTGCGCCTCAGTATTTATTTATTATCGAGCAAAAGGCATGGTCACACTTTGACCGTCTATTAATCTGTCAAAATTGATTAATAGCTGAGGCTATCATTTTAATAACTACTATGTAGCCGTCAATAAATTCAAATCTTAGGCTTCCGTTTTTTTCGTAGAATTAACTGGTTATTACTAAACGAATTTCATTTAAGTAAAATTTATTGCATATGAAAAATCCATCACAAGAAAGAAACTTCTGCAAGGCATTGTCAACACTAATACTAACCTGTCTTTTTGTCTCAATGATCTGCGGATGCTCTTATAAGACTTGCCCAACTTATAGTAAAGCAAATAGGTCAGAAAAAACTCGTTTAAGATGAACCTGACAATCACGCAAACTCTTTTGCTGGCATTAGCAACAAGCATAGGAGTAATCGGGGTCTCGGCACTTATGCTCCGAGTACTATGGCGGATATTGAGGAAACTATGAAGCCCTTTTCATTTGAATTGTCTTCCGTAATAAACAAACACCGATCTCTACTAAATAAAAATGCCATTTTAATAATTCGGGCAAAATAGTACCGCGCACCTGTCGATTTTGCAGGCATGAAAAAAAATGCAAGGGTATTGGTGATCATTTTTCTCTTATGGCCAAGTAGCTTGATCGGGCAAATGATGGAGGGCACAACTGTGAGCTTCTGCAATGCAATAGAGATGAAAATTCCAGTTTCAAAACGGCTAAGCCGCAATCAAACAGAGAAAAAATTAAACGCTCCTTTCAACATAATAATATCAGAGGGGGTTTCATTAAAAGACAAATGTAAAATTGTAGTGGGCATCTTAAATCACGAATTCCCGAAGCAAGACAATGGAGTTGCCTTTTGGAAACTAGTTGATTCATCATTTTACAATGCAAAAAAATCAATCACTATCAGGAGTGGTCTTTATCGCAAGAACGGGGAGCCCTTATATTTCATAAAATATAAATCCTCAACCGAAAAGCCGTACTTCAGATTATTATTCTTTTCGAATTTAAAAGGCAAAATCTTGTATGGAATATACGAAAGTCAAAACCCTGACTTAGAGAAATGGGACACCGCATCAACTAACATTCTCAAGTCGGTTACATTGCTTTGACCTGCAATTTTTACTCTACCGGAACTATTTAAACTAAACAAGAAGAAAGTAATAGCACTCATATCTTAATAATTCAGGTGTTTATCATAAAAAGTCATAACGCTAAAAGACTCCAGTTAGAATTGCAGAAAAGGGATTGTGAAATCCAAAATGCAATCGACTTTGTAGTTGCTCTAAAGGATATAAATTCAGAATCAACGGGAGACTCTGTTTTTCTCAAAAGTGATAGTTATTTGCTAAACGTTCTCCAAGACTTAAAGGTAAAACTCAAAAAATTGGTAGCTGAGGAGGGTATTGGCCGATGGATTGCTAATGCAGAAACTGAAGTCTTGTTAATCCAGCAAACCAAAAGCACACTTTTAGATTTCGCGCATGCTGTCTTGGCCAAAATTGTAAAAATTGTTGGCGCTCAGCAAGCCTGCCTTTTTGCACACGAAAAAAATGCCCAAGATGAATACCTTCAATTCGCAGCAGGCTATGCGTGTGAGCAAAGAAGAATAGAGAACAAAAGGATTGAGATAGGACATGGGATTTTGGGTCAAGCCTTCTCTGATGGGGGTATAACAAAAATCTCGCCAGTACCCCAGAATTATACAAAAATAACATCCGGGCTCTGTGGTGGCAATCCGCAATCTCTCGTTGTAGCGGTCTTGGAAGTTGAGAAAAAAAAAGTAGGTCTGATCGAATTAGCATTCATAACTCCACCTCTTCCACATCGGCTTAAGTTCATAGAAATAGCGAGCCAAAACATTGCTCGTACTATTATAAAATTCAAAGAATCAGAATTTAACGCGGCATTACTGTCAACGTCGCAGGCCTTAACTCAAGAACTTAAAAAGCAGGAAGAGCAGCTGCAGGCAAAGTTAAGTGAACTGGAATCTATTCACCGAGAAATGGAAATGAAAAATCAAGAGCTTGAAAAATCACAACGTGAAATTGAGACACTGAACAGTTTGATTGAATCTAAGCTTGAGACGCAACGATCGCTTTATGAAATGCAAATAGCTCACCTGAAAAAAAAGATTGAAAACGCTAGCGCTAAAACATTAAACCTAAACATAAATTAAAATGACAAACAAGGAAATCACGATGATCGAAAACTCCTGGGACTACATAATTCTTAACGTAGAAGAAGCCGGAGAACTCTTTTACTCTAGGCTTTTTGAAATAGACCCGGGTTTACGGGCTCTTTTCAAGAGCGATGTAAGGGCCCAGTCTGGAAAATTAACATCAATGATTACTTTTCTAGTGCAAAAATTAAATTCTTTAGATGAAATAAAGAAAGATATCGTTGCTTTGGCCCTTCGCCACAATAACTATCATGTTAAAGCAGAACATTATCAAACCGTGGGCGAGGCCTTGTTGTGGACTTTAGAGCAAGGACTGGGACCACAATGGAATGAAGATCTTAAATCTGCATGGACCAAACTTTACGTAGCCCTGTCCAATATGATGATAGAAGCCTCTCAAAAGAATTAAGCTATTTCGTTTTGCTAAATCTTTAACATAAAAAAATGGAAAAAGTAAACGTTGAACAAAAATTATCATTATTCGCGGATCATTGGAGTCCAAAGATAGTCGGAGAACTAAACGGGCAACATGTAAAGCTTGCCAAATTAAAAGGTGAGTTTGTTTGGCACAAGCACGATAATGAAGATGAGTTGTTTTTTGTCTTAAAGGGTGACTTTAAAATGGAGTACAGAGACAAAACCGTTGTTGTTAAAGAAAATGAGTTCTTGATTGTGCCCAGAGGAGTCGAACATAGACCTGTAGCTGACAATGAAGTCTCCGTGATGCTTTTTGAGCCTACAACAACTCTAAATACAGGCAACACTAAAGGTGAATTGACAAAACACGTTTTAGAGAAATTATAATCTAAGCTTGCATTGTGCTCACTGGTCGCATTTCGAGTTAAAAGTAATTTTAAAAATGAGAAGGTAGATAAAAACGAAATCAATTTTTTCATCGGAGCAAGCGCTGAGAAAAAATTCAGCAAGCTTTAGGAGCATGAAACTTAGATTCAAAATCAAAAAGTAAGATGGTTTTGTTTTTGACTACCTGACTGATATGCAAAACTGGCGTCGATTTGCCCTCATTAAAGCCATATTGGATCGCGCTTTATTCAATAATTATTTTGATTGGTCTAATCGGAGTTATCGACTGGCAAGTCAATACATAAATGCCTGGCACGAGTTGATCCGCATAAATCTGAAATTCCTTGCTACTGCTTTCCTTAAAATTACATTGACTTGTAACGTCAAGGCCCATAAGTGAATACAAGTGAAAAGAGTTCGACGGCTCTTGTATATCAACACTTGACCTGACAGTAATTGTTTTAGTTGAGCTTTTAACCGGATTTGGAAATGCTTGGATTAAATGACTGTTTTCCATTTTATCAATAATCAGAGATATGGTATTATACTCGGTCTTAGTTCCGTCAAAATCAATCTCAATCAGTCTATAGTAATTTTGCCCAGGCCTTACGTTGCGATCAATGACTTCATATTCATGCGTATCCTGAGAGGTACCTGCTGCTCGCAATGTATCGACAGGTGAGAATGTAATTCCGTCGGGTGAGTGCATTAAAACAAAATAGTCGCTGTTAAGTTCAGACTTAGTGACCCAGTTCACTTTTGCATAGTCATTTTGAGATTGCTCGGCCCAGAATTTATAAAGTACGATCGGCAAAATATTTGCGTGCGCACCTTGTGCAGCAAACGTAAAAAAACCCAATGAGCTCACTCCGGTGGCGGTGATGCTTCCGGTAGCTGGTGCTGTTCCACATGCAAAACTACTTACATTGGGTCCATTGATAGTTGATGCCAGCTTGTTCCATTGAGGTGAGTTAAAATAGCCAACAAACAAATCTTGGCCGGCTCCATTTGTAACTTTACCGATCTGAGATGCACAGGCATCTTCCCAAAACAATGTAACATCTGTAGCAGTCGGGGTTTTTCCTGTTGTGGTTAAGCTCCAATATTCCAATCCGCTTACGTGATCAAATGTTCCGTCTGTGGTCACACTCGAATACACATTAGCAAAATATTGCCCAGTAAAAATCGTTGTGTTATCTGCATTCGTTATAGAGGATATCTGGATGGGGGCCCAATGTTTAGCAACTGTGGTATTTCCTAGCGGAAGAAGTGCACCTAAGATACCTTTCTTTAGCACAGGGCCTGTTACATAGCTTGTTGCAGAACCTCCGTTAGAAGTTCCTCCATCTTCAAATACTAGCTGGTTGCTTGGGCTACTCGTAATGATGCCGTCATTCATTGTGAGTGTCCCCTCTATATTTAGAGTACTGTTAGGTATTGTGAAGGCTGCTCCAGAATTATTATTAATTGTAATATTTTTATAATTAATGCTCGCTCTGAACTTTGTCGGGAAAGTCTGAGCGGACGACCCCGAAAATATTATAGTGCCATTATCTGTCGCTCCTAACGGTTTGAAATCAAAACGGCCCTGAGTAGGATTATTAATTGATCCATACAGATTAAGCTTGCCGCTTTGATATAATGCTATTTCGTTATCTATCGCTGCTGTGGGCAAAGATGCTGTAAAATTTAAATTGCCTTTTACTGTCAAAGTGCTTGTGCCGCTGGACCTAACAATATTATTATTTGAACTGGTAGAAACATTAGATATCATTGACAAATCTCCTTTAATTAAGATTGTGGTATTTGAAGCAGGGTCATCATTGCCAGCCTTAATATAAATATCGGCACCACCATTGGGTGAAGACCCATCGTTCCAATTCATAGCCGCATTGCCATTAATCGTGATACTAGAGTTAAGATTATCTAACGTTGCAACTCTAATGTTTGACCCCCCCGATCCACTTCCGCTTTCCGCCAGATTTAGATTAAGATTGTTCATAGAGACAGAAGCGGCCTTACCAACTTCAAAAGCCAAATTGTTATTCTGTGTAACCGTGGCGTCATTGGCGAATGTATAGTTAAGAAAAACATTTCCGGTTATCGTAAGAGTACAATTGTCGCTGAACGCTGATGAGTTGCCCACTGATATTTCTGAAGCCGTTTCAGGAGAAGCGGAGGTTGCATTATTATAGTTGTAAATCAAATTGCCACCAATAGTTACCGCAGAGCTTGTTAAAAAACTTGTAGAACCTCCCACCCTGATGCGCGTGTAGGCTAAAAGGCCTAATGTACTGGCTGTACCTCTGGTAATGCTCACATCTCCAACAATGTTCACGGTAGGCGAGCCGCCTCCTGAAGCAACGATGACAAAATCTGCTACACTCGTCCCTGTTGAATTCACTGCAACCGATGCAGTAGCTAAGGTGATGTTACTCGAAACGTTAAAGACTGCATTAGTGACAGTGATAGCTCCAACTGTTATCGTAGAAGTTAAATTAATATCATTATTGATATTGACTATGTCATTCGCCGCTGATTGCCCTGGATATAGACCACAACTACCGCCAGTACAACTCCAATTTGCAGCAGTAGTCCACACAGTACCGGCACCGGTGGTCGTATACGTATTTTGAGCGCTGGTCTTTTGCACTTGAATAAATGTTAAGGCGAGTAAAACGCAGATTCCGGCATTAGTTTTCATTTGGTTTTTGTATTTAAGCACTGCAATAGTTTTTGTCTGGTCCAATAGCTGACAATCTTAAGCAGTAAATACTGAGCGCTTCGGCCCAATTATCATTCATCACTAAATAGTTATTGGGCGATTCGGTTCATTGAGTATCCGAATTGTCAGTCCGATCGCTGACTAGAAATCTTGCCGGTAGGCTTAGAATACTGTCTATTATATTACACAAAAACTACATGCTACAGTAGAATCACTTTTTTAACGAATTTTCTCTCCTTAAATGAGACGATGATTAAATAAAGACCGGTAGTTAAGTTATTATCCCGGAGATCAATTTGGTGTTCTGACACAATAGTAAGAGAAGATTTAATTATAGAATTTCCAAGTATATCAGTCATTTCAAATTCCGCTGGTCTGCTCCACCAATTTTTGCTGAACCTCAAATTCAAAATTTTGTCGAGTACCGGATTGGGATAAACTTCCATTCCAAATTCATCTGTATTCACTACATCAATAGAGACAACATTCAGGTGTTTGTTGTGTCCATCAAAATCGGTTTGACTTAATCGGTAGTATAAAATGCCAGAATAAGGGCTTGAATCGGTGGCGGAATAATTGTGCCGCTCTGATGAAGTACCGGCCCCATCTACTTTTGTAAAAAAAGAAAAGATGACCCCGTCAAACGATCTCTCAATAGTGAAGAAATTATTATCTAATTCCGAAGCTGTATTCCACGATAATTGCACTCCTTCCGAAATTATCTTAGCATCAAAATCTACGAGAGTCACTGGCAGAGCCAGGTTTGCTGTCGCCACACTGAATCCGTCATTTGCTCCTCCTAATCCTGTAAAGCAGTTAATGCCTGCAACCCCAAGATTAGCAGTGACTGTATTGCATCCGTTAGAGGCCGTAACCGAAATGGTTCCGTTTAGCGAGGGTAAATTAATCGTAGCTGCACTGGAGGTGGAAGTATTAATAAAACCCCCAAGCGTGGTACCTGATGGCCCTGACCACAAAAAAGATGTTGCGGAACCTGTAGCCGTTGTGACCGTGTAGGTTTCACCATAATTAAAACAAAAAATCGTTGGGCCTAAGATTGGATTTAAGGTTAGCGGTGTAACGCCTGTGCCATTTAAATCATTGCCGCAGAAAGAACTTGCAGAATAGCCGTCATTACTTCCGCCCAACGAATTGCTGCAAGAAGCTACTGCTACTGTCAAAAAAGCTGTTGCCGAAGTACATCCGTTTGTTGCAACAACAGAAATATTTCCACTCGTACCTCCCAATCCTAACGTAATCAGGCTTGTTGAAAAGGAGTTTGCATATCCGGTTATTGACGAAGAGGGCGGAGTAGACCAGGAATAAATTGTGGCAAAACCAGTGGCAATAGAAATGCTGTAATTCTCACTGAAATTACTGCAAGGGGTAGTCGATCCGGATAATGGGTTAAGTGAAATGGCTGGTGATATTGTGCCGTTCAAATCACTGCCACAAAAAATACCTGTGGAATAACCATCGTTCATCCCTCCTGAATATTGTGCATGTAATAACGGTGCAACCATTAAGAAATACACTAAAAATAATTGGCTTTTTTTCTGCATCCCTTTGTAACTAAGATCGGTCTGGTTAGTGGCTCTTGTTTTATGGAGCTGTTCGAACTCCTCGTCCGCCGTTGCGGAGGTCTCGACTTAACAACCCTGTATAACCGCGATATTGGCGATCGGAAACCTGCGTCCAATAAACATGATTAAAAGATCCGCCGGCAAAGCCCATCCCGGCATAACCAGTGCAACCTGTAACTCCGCCGTAAGTTCCATTTGCTGTAGACACGGAACTATTACCATTGATTCCGGGCCAATGATCGACATCTGCATCACCGCTTGCCTTAATGTCGCCATTCCCGTGAAGGCCAGTAAATGCTCGGCCTGCTACCGACCCAAGTCCGACTATATCCTCCCAGACATTGCCACTTAATTCCATAACCCCAAAATAACTTGCGCCTGCCTGAACCCGTGTAGATGAACCTGTGGCAAAAATTCCGCTACGGACTGGACCTGTTAATGCATTAGCATAATTGATATTAGCATTTGCTGTTGTTGTCACCTCAGTATCCGATCCGCCATTGGCAATGGCTGATGCAGCGGTTGCAGAGGCTGTTCCCCACGCAAATTCACTAGTCACAGGAATAAGTGGGCCGCGACAAGCTTTTTCCAATTCTAATTCGGTCATTGGCCTAAGGCCCGACCAATCCAGATACGCCAAGAGATCGGACGAACTCAAAAAATTTGCAGCTATGTATCTTCCGTCTCCATTCACTTCATTGAAAACCCCATTGTTATTCAAATCAGATCCGTAAATCCCTTGGATGGCCCCGACCGGAGCTGTTTGACATTTAATGCCATTTCTATTTTGTGGAGTCGTAAATCCAGATGCCGATGCGTGGTACCACCCAACCGAAGTTGCATAAGTTCTGTTGGCTTGCTGCGTTCCTGTTAACATGTTGAGAAATTCGTAATACTGTTCCTGACTTATTTCATACTTCATGCAATAAAACTGAGTGTAGCCATTGGGAAAAGTTGCTGGTAAATTTTGACTGGCACCTGTGGTTGAAAAATCATCCAGGTATAACATTCCGGCATTGCTGTTGTTTCCCATTGAGCCCACACTCCCGCCGCCCAAAACAGATGGGGAATTGGCCGATGTAATCTGAAAGGGTGTGCCAGAAGACGCGGATTCAAGGCGGCCATTGGCGCCAACCGATCCATCGCCACAGTAAAAATTACCCGTCGGTACATATACCATTTCAATTGCGAAGACCTTGACAGTAACACTGCAACCATTCCCAACACCATCGGTACCATAATTCCATTTTAACTTAACACCCTGCCATAAGTTTGATCCACTGCCGGCCGCTTGTCTATATATAAAAACTCCGCGTGTGTCACTTACAGCATCAATGCTTACACCTACACCATTGTTGTTACTAACACTGTGATCAGAACTAGTGCTGCTTAATGTGGTATGGCTCCATAATGTGGTGGCTGCACAGCTACCACCTCCGGTTATTTGAAACTTGACAAATACCCAGGCTGCATCCCAATTATTCGGACCAGAAGAAAGCCGCCACGAGTTATCCCAAGAAAGATCAAATTGGATATAGGTATACAGCGCCCCATTATTTTGACCCGTTAGTGTAACATTGGCTACTTGGATGTTATTGGAGAATGTCAGTGTCGAAGCAAAACACAATGTCCATAGTATGGTATACTTCATAAGCTTTAATGATTAGGTGAATAAAATCAAATACACTCTTTGCAAGGATAACATTATCTGTATCCCGAATATGTCGCACTTATTAAATCCCATGATGCCGTTACCCAAAGCAGGCATGCCTTTATCAAAGATTTAGTTAAATCAAAACTTGGAGGCAAGATTCTTGATTTTCAATAAACTGGTCCAATCGTACTCTCCGCTCAATAATTATTTTCATCAATACAATAAGTGGACTGGCTACCTAAATAAACCTGATCAAATAATGTGGGGAAGTGTAATGACATTCACTTCACAAACAGATAATTATGAAAACACCCCGCTTGATTTGGGTAATTGTTGCGGTTGCTACAGTTCCGTTATTTTCTTCATGTCGCTTTACACAACGGTGTCCTACCTATGGAAGGCAATATTACAGCCAGCCGTTTTATAGCCAGAAATACAACACTTACATCTCAAAAAAACTACGAACCACGTCAGTTGTTCATGTTACTAAGCGGGTCAGGAGAGCTGAGATTGATTAGTGTTTAAAGAACACTCTTATTTAATAAGATATATTGTTTAAAAAATTATTTTCAAGTAGAAAGGAGTCCAATTTGCTTCCAAAAAGCAGATTTGAAAGGCTTTTACAAATTGTGAGGGAAACAAAAATTGTCCCGGAATCATACACGATAGAAATTGGTCTGGCCCAGGGCCTTGAGGCTAGTGAAATTATTGAAATCATCAATACTCAGAAATGCACAGATAGCAACGCATATGACGAATGGTGTATTGAAACAATTATTTCCTCCATTATATCTGAAAAAGGATTTATCAATATTCAAGATTACAAAAGTCTTATCAACATAGTTTATCGCTACGGGTTTAATGTGGAGATTATTGATCTCATGATTACCAAGTCCGGGGAGTTGCGGAATAAGCATGCTGGCCAGCGAAACGAAATACGGGAATTAAGGACTTAGTAAACAGTATTGTATAAATAATAACTACTAATGATGCCTTGATAATTAGGGGTTACAATAAAACAAAAAGTCCGTTAAATCTGCATTAAGAATTTATAACTGTGAACAATTTCTTAAAAGTAAAACGATACCATTATGAAACTTAAAAGAATTCTAAAATTTCTGCAGAAGGAAGATGAAGCTGCAAAAAGTCATATTAAAAACTTAATTACAGTTGCGATAGCCGATGGGAAATTTAAAGACGAGGAATTTGAATTGATCAGGTTAATTGCTAAAAAAAATAATATCGCTGAATCTCAGCTACAAGAAATTTTGAAGGATTCGCAAGGAGTTGAGTTTGAAATTCCCAAAGACAAGAACAAAAAATTCTATCAGCTCTACGATTTAGTACACATGATGATAGTTGATCAAGTAATTCACGACAAGGAACAAAAGTTCTGTAATCTGTTTGCAGTGAAATTTGGATACTCCAAGGAACACGCTGAGGAATTGGTAGAGTCAATAGTCTATAATATCATCAACGGGCAAAAACCCAAGGAAGCAATGAACAGGGTAGCCCGATTACTTAATCATTAAACTCAAAAACTAATATGAAAGCGCGAGTCAGACAAAGATTTGTAAATTGAGTATAACCACCAAACTCTCCAAAAAATGAAACATTTAACATCAAAATTCATCTTGTATACCTTTCTATTCAGTTGGGTTGTACATGTGCCTTTCGCTATGAGAGCGCAAAAAATAATTGACTTCACTTTGCCATCCTTTATAATTTGGGTCGTAGGGATAGTCCCAGCTCTTGTAGCTTTTATACTTATAAAATCAGATGAGGAAAGGCTAAAATCGCTTAAGAGCTCAATCGTCAAAGTTAAAGTCCCGTTAGTTACTCTTTGTTTGTGCTTCTTTCTCCCGTCGATCTGTTTACTTGTAGCATATTCTGCAGACTCTCATATAAATCTTTTCACTTCTCCTGAGATTGTCATCTACGGAATTGTATGGATCATTCTCGCATATGGAGAGGAGATTGGATGGCGAGGGCTGGCATTGCCAGAGCTGGCTGCAAGATTTAATCCATTTATTGCAGCTTCTATTGTTGGATTGTTTTGGTGCATCTGGCATTACCCAAAAGGCTTGTCAAATTATTATATAAAAGACTGGTCCGTCGCATTACAAGGGTTAGGCATGTTTTCGATTCAAATAATCATGGCCAATTACATCCTTGCATGGTTATACTTTAAAAGCAAGAGGAGTATTTTTATAACCAGCCTATTTCATGGGTTGTTTAATGTAACGGCCACAATTTATTCCTTTATGGCAATTGATGGTTACGTCACGTCAGTGTTAGCGCTGACTGCATTGATTTTGATTCTAATTGACCGAAAGATGTTTTTCACCAGGCAGGAACACGCATTCTGAATTTTTAAAAATGTGGACAAGCTCTGATTATTTGAAGTGACAGCTGCATCCTATAAGACTGCTCATTTCTCTCTGTTGATTTCAATGTTCAAGTTGAGATTTACCTGATCACCCACAATTGCGCCACCACCTTCAAAGGTTTCGTTCCATTTTAATCCGTATGCCTGCCGACTAAGGCTGCCGGTAATTGTAAAACCTGCTTTATCAACATTGAAGGTTGATTCTTTTAATCTCCCATTATAGGTAACAGCAAATACAACTGTTTGGGTTATGTCTCGAATCGTAAGGCTTCCTTTTATAAAGTATTTCCCAGCTTCGTTTACTAGCGTTCCGGCAAAGGTCATCTCGGGGTATTTCTGCGCGTTCAAAAAATCATCAGACTGCAGGTGATGATCACGTTGATCGTTGTCTGTATCCACTGAAGCAGTTTTGGCGGTGAACGAAACAACAGCACCGTTGAAATCATCGGTTTTACAAAGAACCTTGGCGTCAAAATCCTTGAACCGCCCAGCGGTTTGACCGACTACAAAATGCGAAACGGTGAAATTAATGCTGGAATGCTCCTTGTCTATCGTCCACGTGGTTTGTGCCGACACAGTGCGCATAAAGAGGGTTACAGCGAGAGATACAATCAATTTTTTCATAGTAATTTTTGAAAAGAGTATTTAGAAAGGCAAATCTATTAGGTCCAAAGGAAGAGATATGTGCAGAAATGCTCAATCTATAGTCTCTCAATTCTGAAACCAAGAGGTGAAATACCAGATGCTGTTTTAAACGCTCGGCAGAACGCACTCGGATTCTCAAAACCGCATCGCCATGTAATTTCTTGTACCGACATGGAAGATTGTTTCAATAGTCTTGCTGCATGACCAAGCCTGATCTGAATCAGGTACTGGTGCGGAGTGATACCGAAGGCAGCCTGGAATTGGCGCACAAGTTGTGGAGTGGATAAACAAGCTTCACTACTTATTCTGGAGAGATGATGTTTATCCATAAAGGCAGAATGCAAGAAATCTTTGGCGACACACAAACGTTTATAAATTTCGTTTCTTGTGGCTGGCTTTAATGCTCTTACATTGCCGCACTTTTTAACTTCCTTTTTATGAAAGGATATCAAATGATGAAGCAGGAATATGAGATGTTCATCTACCCGATTGCTATCGTATCCATTGGTATTTAATGCAGCGATCAGGTTCGTTAATTTTTGTTCCAAGCCTGAATCCGTTTCATAAAGCGTCTGAAAGAACTCAAGAGTTTGTCCTTCTCCCACTGGGTTATCAAGCAAGGATTCCTCGGTAGCCAGTGCATCATGAAAAACAGATGAAGCGAATGCTTTCGTAAAAAAAACAGATTGAATCCTAACTTCGCCAGCTGTTTCAACGCGGCACGAATAGTCTTGTCCGTCATTCAAAATTAGGAATTGACCAGGCCTCACAGCTAATTGACGATTGTTCACTTCGTACCACTCTTCACCACTTAGTATTGTTTTAATAGAGAAGCTGCCCTCTAATCGCTCGCAATACGTCTTGCTGGCAAGTGCATTGAAAATAATATTGTGCTGCTTGAATCGACTAAAATGCAATTCTTCGTCAAATCCGGGTTTCTGATGATCAGGCAAGCTGGTAAAGTACATGCAACAAAAATATTGATCGTGGTTCGCTTTTCAATGTTCAAGCCTGAAAGAGTTTGAAATTTACAGTCGTCACACACTGAAACGTTATATTTACGAATCAGTTTGGACTCCATTTTCAAAAACTTAATTCATTTCCTTGATACTATTTCTTAGCAATCTCGATAATCAGTCTTTACTTATTGCCTTGTCTGTAGCCTTATTACTTGGCATGGCAAAAACGGGAGTGCACGGCGCTGGAATGTTATCTGTTCCGCTACTTGCAATTGCGTTTGGAGGAAAAGTCTCCAGCGGGTTAATGCTTCCCATGTTATTGGTAGCTGACATTTTCGGGGTATTGTATTACCATCGTCATGCCTCGGTCAAACATTTGAAAACACTATTTCCATGGGCCGCAATTGGCATCATCGTAGGAAGTATTGCAGGAAATTTTATTTCGGAAGGTTTGTTCAGAATTATCATGGCGCTAACAATAGTAATCAGTCTGTTTGTCATGATTTGGATGGAAGCAGGCGGAAAAGAAAAAATTCCAGATAATATGTTTCTGGGAGCTGGAGCCGGATTTTTGGGAGGGTTCACTTCAATGATTGGTAATCTTGCAGGCACTGTGATGGCTGTCTATTTTATTAGCATGAAGCTTCCTAAAAATAATTTCATAGGTACGGTCGCCTGGTTCTTCTTCGTAATCAATTGGTTCAAGGTACCTTTTCATATTTGGGTATGGCATACTATTAATGCAGACTCATGGTTACTTGCGCTCACACTTATCCCGGTGATTTTACTGGGCGCCTACCTCGGAATCTTAATAGTAAAGAAAATGACCGATAAAACTTACCGCTGGTTTATTATCAGCATGACGTTTGTAGCTGCCATGGTGATGATTTTAAAATAAAACGCTCACTCTTCTGGCTTTAGTCTTGCGCCTGAAGGAATACAATAAAGCTAAACAATGTCTGACCAACGTTTTCAATATTTTTCAAGTCATTCGCTGTCAGTGTGACTTCTCCCTGAGCGTTTATTTTTTTCTTTATAGAATTGATATAAGTCACAAGCGCGCTTATCATTTTCAAATCTTTCTTTGTAATGTCTTTCATAACTCTTTAACTGTTCTGTTCTAAACTTTGATAATATAGACCTCAGCCTATTAACGTTCTTATGAGTAACGGAAAAGAGGTTAATTTTATTTTGCTGCAACAATGCCGAATCTCACTGTTCCGATTCCAAGTGCAGATTTGTAATTATTATAATGACAAGCTCCAGTGACATTGACAGAAAATACAGGTTTGAGTTGATAGATCCGTGTATTAATTTTACTTTGGATCAGTCTAGATGTCAAATTATAAATCAAATCATCAAATGAGAATTTTATTTAAAAACTCCCGCTGTATTTTTCTGACGTTAAGCCTGTGCATTTTGTCTTTCACAATAAATGCTGCTCCTTCTTACTATCAGATAAAAGTCTACTATTTTAAAAATAAGGAGCAGGAAAGCAGGTTAAACCAATATTTTGAGAAAGCGTTTGTTCCTGCAGCTCACAGAGCCGGGATTACCAGAGTTGGTATTTTCAAATCATTTGATGAGGATACCCTAAGGCGTTTTTTTGTTTTTGTACCCGTTCAATCCCTGAGTGAATTGGAAAAGTTTGAGCAAAAATTATCAGCAGATCAACTTTACATTAAGGAAGGTTCCGATTTTATCCAGGCTGGTTATAAAAACTCACCTTATAAAAGAATCGAAACCATTTTGCTTCGGGCATTTCCTAATATGACAGAGCCTGCATTATCGGGATTGACGGGGAACAAGGCCGATCGCTTCTATGAACTACGCAGTTATGAAAGCCCTACTGAAAAATATTATGCCCAAAAAGTTAAAATGTTTAATACTGGAGGTGAGATCAACATTTTCAAACGGCTAAATTTTAACGCTATATTTTATGCTGATGTGATCGCGGGAGCTCACATGCCCAATTTGATGTATCTGACAACATTTAATAATAAAGCAGATCGCGACAAGCATTGGAAAGACTTCGATGGCGATTCTGAATGGCAAGTATTAAAGGCTAAAGACGAATATCAGAACACAATTTCAGGCGCTGAATTAATTTTCTTGCATCCTACAGCATATTCTGATTTCTAGGATCTCAAAGGGCCTACTATCCATATATTATAGAGTATCATGGATTCCATATATACATAGAGTGGAACCCGCTATTTTATAAAAGCGTTTAGGGCAGCAGTAGGTTTGCCTGTATTATCAAAAGCTCCAAGGCCGTAGCCTTGCCAGTTGTTATAGCATTCGGGCTCCCAATAAAATACACCAAGTCCGTTTCCGCTGGCTACCGACTTGGTCTTACTGATAATGTCTGTCAGAAAAGACTTAGCTGTTGCCGGATCATTCTCTGGCATTCCCGCCTCTACAATCATAACCGGCTTGCCATATCGGGAAACCATGTCATTCATATTGGTAAGACATTGCAAATTTATAGAGCTCCAGCTATTAGCAGAATAGGACGGATATAAAGACATTCCGATAATATCAAATTTTGCTCCGCCAGCAGTCAGGCCGTCAAACATCCAACGGAATAAGGAATTGTCGTAACCGTTTGAAACATGCACTATCACTTTGGTGGTGTCACTTACAGCCTTCACCGCATTGTAACCTTGTGTAACAAGGGAAGCGAAATTGGTAAAACTATTTTGATTAGCTGAAATTCCGCCATCGGGCCATAGCATTCCATCATTCGTTTCGTTTCCAACTTGAACCCAATTGGGAATAACGCCATTTAACTTAAGTGTATCCATCACTCCTTTCGTATAATTATAGACAGTCGTCTGCAAGGAGGTCAAACTTAAACCTGACCATGCTGCAGGTTTGGTTTGATGGCCCGGGTCTGCCCACGTATCACTATAGTGCAGGTCAAGAAGAATTTTCATTCCAACAGCCTTTGCCCTCTTTGCTTTTGCGACGACATCGGTTGTATTGTTCCATCCTCCGGCAGGATTTACCCATGCCCTTAACCGTATAGAATTAATTCCTAAACTTTTAAGAAGAAGGATGCAATCTTGCTGCTTTCCTGTACTATCGTAAAATTTCAAGCCTGACGCTTCCATTTGAGTAAGCCAACTGATGTCTGCACCTTTTGAAATTACAGTTTTAGTTACAGGAGTTATAGGAGTCGTTTGTGTCTTGCTGCAGCTCACAGGAAAGATTACCAAAAAAAGAAACAATGGTTTAAATATGTATTTCATAAAAGTCCTTTTTACAATTAGTTTACACGCATAATATTGTCAGCCAAAATCGAGTCTATTCTATTAAGTTCATCAGTAGTAAAGTCAGCTCTGTTTAGGCTTTCAATGGCATCCAAAACTTGTTGTTGTTTGCTTGCCCCGATGAGAACTGAAGTAATCCTTTTGTCTTTTAATATCCATGACAAAGCCATCTGCGCCAATTTTTGTCCGCGATCAATTGCTATCTTATTCAGCTTCTTAATTTTTTCAATCTTCTCTTTTGTAATATGACTTTCAGTCAGAAAACCGACTCCTTTGGCAACACGGGAATCGATTGGTATGCCGTGTAAGTATTTATCTGTTAACATTCCCTGAGCCAAAGGAGAGAAGGCGATACACCCAACACCTTCTTTCTCTAAAAGGTCGAGCAATCCATTTTCTACCCAGCGCTCGAACATCGAATACTTTGGTTGATGAATAACACATGGTGTTCCAAGTCGACGAAGTATTGTTATGGCCTGCTCAGCTTCTGTGGGTTTGTAATTGGATATTCCAACATAGAGCGCTTTGCCCTGCCTGACTATCAAATCAAGAGCCGACATCGTTTCTTCAAGTGGTGTTTCAGAGTCAGGTCGATGATGGTAGAAAATATCTACATAATCCAACTGCATCCGCTGCAGGCTCTGATCAAGACTGCTGATCAAGTATTTTTTTGAACCACCGTCGCCATAGGGGCCATTCCACATATGGTATCCAGCTTTTGTAGAAATAATCAATTCATCCCGATGAGTCTTAAAATCGTCTCTGAGAATTTTTCCGAAGTTTTCTTCAGCCGATCCGGGTGGCGGGCCATAGTTGTTGGCAAGATCAACGTGCGTAATACCATTATCGAATGCACATTTCAAAATAGCACGACACATTTCAAATTCATCTACATGACCGAAATTATGCCACAAGCCGAGGGAGATCGCAGGCAGTTTTAATCCGCTCAATCCGCAACGAGAGTATTTCATGGCTGCATAGCGGTTGAGGTCAAACATTTGCATAGACGTTACTATTTATCCGCTGTGTTCCCTGCTCAACTTCAACAACATAAGGAGTCATTTCTAATTTCATTTTCATTTTATAAGAATCATATATGAGCTGAGTCAGTTCCTCAATCGCACTCTCTTTTACTAAGTTGATTGTACATCCACCAAAGCCTCCTCCCATCATCCTCGCTCCTAGCACTGCGGGATTTCCTCTTACTGCGCTTACCAGAAAATCCAATTCACGGCAACTCACTTCATACTCACTGGCTAAGTCCTCATGCGTTTGAAACATTTTCCTTCCCAGCGACTGAATATCACCTCGTTCTAAATCTTCGCAGCCCGCGAGAAGTCTTTGGGTTTCCTCTACAACATACTTACATCGTTTATATATAATGTCGTCTTGTGGCGCCACGCATTGCTGCAGCATCTCAATTGTAACACCTCTCAAGCTGGTTATCCCTTCATACCTCTCCTGAATCCACTTGACGCCTTGTTCACATTGTTCGCGCCTTGTATTGTACTCCGTAGAAGCAAGTTTGTGCTTTACGTTTGTGTCAAATAGAACGATTTTATATCCTTCAAGTTTTAATGGTTTGTATTCGTACTGCAACGACCTGCAATCAAGTTTAATAACATGGTTTCTTTTTCCGAACATGCTCGCAAACTGATCCATGATGCCGCACATAACTCCGCCGTAGGTATTCTCTGCTTTCTGAGCGATACGTACCATTTCAATTTTCTCAAGACCCAAAGAGAATAATTCATTTAATGCAAAAACGGTTGCGCATTCAAGTGCCGCCGATGATGAAAGCCCTGCCCCGATAGGTATGTCTCCGTACACTGCCAGATTAAAGCCTTCAATATGACACCCTCTCTTTAACAACTGGTCAACAACGCCCAATATATAAGTAGTCCATTTTTTAGTTGGCTCTATATATAATAGAGGAAAATGAAAGCTTTCATCAAAATCAGCTGAATAAAGATGAGCTTGTCCGTCATTAATTTTACTCACAGCCACAAAGATGCTCTTGTCGATTGCTGCCGGCAAAACAAAACCTTCATTGTAATCGGTGTGCTCACCAATAATATTAACTCTTCCTGGTGCGCGGACTACCAGTGGCTCAACAAAAAATTTCTGCCTGAAGATGTCTGTTATCTTATTAATCATACTTATGCTCTTACTTCTCGGATATTTTTTTTGAATTCAAAATCAATACGTCACTCTCTAAACCACCTCCACTGGCTGCCACTTTTATTTTGCCTGCTTTGGCTCCTGCTTTGAGAAGGATTGTTGCAATTCCAGCTTCGGCATTTACTGTGTCTGCGCCAACAATAACCCCGTCACCATCAACGCTAAATCTTATTTTGTCAGAAAAGCCTGGTGCGACTGTTCCTTGATGATCCATAACTTCAGCATAAATAAATACTACATCATTCTTCCCGGCTTCAATTTCTTTGCCGCTGTAATCAACGTGCAGTTTAATTTTAGCTGGAACTTCGGGAGTTTGTTGCACTTGCTCAATGATTTTTTTTCCATTGATATATCCTGTAGCCCTTAATGTTCCAGGTTGAAATGATAAAACATTAAAAGTGAATGGAGGATGTTTCAGGTTGGTTGAATATTGGTCTTTGTCGGGACGCTGCTTACCAAATGATTTCCCATTGACCATCAGCTCTACTTCATCGCAATTGCTATATACCTTCACGGACGTTGTTGATTTATTTTGCCAGTAATTGGCAATGAACAACATTGGCTTATTAAAAGATGTTCCCTTTGCTAAGGTCGGATCATTCTGGCTTTGATAAAAATAAAATGAAAATTTCGGCAGCCTAGTCACATCCATAATTCCTGATGATTCAATATCAGTCGCGTATCCTCTATTGTAATCAAACATCAACCAGTTTACATCGCCCAGCCCGTTGTTAAGCAAATTATCGTTATGAGCTTCCTGATAATTCAAAGCCTGTTGAAGAAGTCTCTTTTCACCAAAGCCCCGAAGTTGTCTTGAGGTTCGCTCCTCTTCCTTAAGATCTTTAAAAGAGGTTTGATTAAATCCTGCATTCTGAGCATAGTATTCCCAGTCGCCATACTCAGCAATCAGGATTGGTCTTTCGCTATTGTATTTCTTCCAGTAGTCAGGGGCCTTAGCATGTTGGCGAGCAGGCAAGAAGACATCATACGCATCATTGATCCAGCCAGCCGAGTAGTTATTTTGAAACGGCAGCTCTTCATGAACAATCTCATGAGCCCTTTGCATGTAGTCTTTCTTCATACCCGACTCGTTCAGTGATGCCTCCCATAAAACAATGGATGCATGATTGCGGTCTCGATGAATCATATCACGAATATCCTGATAACTGTTTTTCTTAAACTCTTCGTCTCCTACAAATTGCCACCCTGGAATCGCGTCCATTACCATGATCCCTAATTCATCGCACGCATTCAGGAAAGCCGGTGACGGTGGATAATGAGAGCAACGAACAAAGTTGAAGCCCGCCAATTTAATTTTGTAAGCATCGCGGTATTGCGCGTTATCCGAAAGAGCGTTGCCGAGATAAGGGTACTCCTGATGACGATTGGTACCATAGATAACTACCTTTTTATCATTCAGAAAAAAGCCGTCGCGCTCAACCCGAATAGTTTTGATACCTAACTTGTATGACTCCTTATCAATTACTTTTCCGTTTTGAACAAGTTCAACCGTCAGTTGGTATAGATAAGGCGTTTCGGGAGACCAAAATTTTGGCTTTGAAATAATAAGGCTTTGAGTGAATGTTCCAAAATTGTTCGCTTCTGTTGATTGATTTATTGAAAGTGACTGCGCAATCGATTTGCCAGATGCACCTAAAAGTATTACACGAACCTGGGCATCACGTACATTTTTAAAATCATTTTTTATTTCTGTCTTCACGTGTATTGTTGCCGATGCCGACGTGACGTTTTCATAGTGAATAAACACTCCGCCTCCTGCTTCTCTGTTAGCAGCCACCGCGTTTGAAATATGCAATCTGTCTTTCACTATTAACCACGTGTTTCTATAAATTCCGCTGTAATAATTAAAATCGAGATCCTTCAGAGGCTTGCCCGGAGGAACATGAGGATTATCTTCGTTGTTTAGTTCTATTACAACGCAGTTCTCAGCTCCATACATTACAGCATTGGAAATATCAATGTAGAAAGGCAAGTAGCCACCCAAATGTTTAAAGATTCTTTTTCCATTGATATATACATCGGCAACTTGCATTGCAGCATCTATCTGTATAGCAATATGCTTTTCGCGATCATTTTCAGAAATGAAAAAATACTTCCTATAGAAACATGTTCCTTGCCATTGTTGATTGACCTTTTGGATCGGCTCCAGATTGGCAGTATGTGGTAAGGAAACTTCTTCCCACTGCACATCACTCTTTTTATCCGAAAGCCGCGCTGTAAAAACAGAATCAAGTCCCTTAACAAATTCCCAAGAGTCATTGAAGGATTGTACTCTCTGTCCGGAACAGAAAAAAGGAACGACGAAAACCCAGAGCAATAAAAATTGTTTTAGCATTTCAAATCTCAATTATTGTTAACAAATGAATTAAGCAAATCATTTTTTCAGAAAGCTTTCGTCTTCAAGCCAGTCTACCAACCGTTGCGGCCAGTCTGCTACAGCAGTGTGATTATTTTTTCTCATTCCAAATCCGTGACCTGCATTTGCATAAATATGAAGCTCAGCAGAGACACCGGCTTGTTTATACTTGAGATAAACTTTAGCAATTCCTTCGGCAATGTCCGTCCGGTCATTGTAGCCGCCAACAAGAAATAATGGAGGCGAATTCTTAGTCACCTCAAACTTGTCGGTTCCTCCCGGATAGATAAGCGCCTGAAATGCAGGGTGTGAATTTTCGCGATCAATAATATCCACAGCAGATTGATCCCCTTTATCAAAATGCATTGCTGCCAGCGCAGCCAACTCACCACCGGCAGAAAAACCCATGACACCAATACGAGCAGTATCAATCTTCCATTCTTTAGCCCGGCTTCGTACCAACCGAATAGCTCGCTTGATATCAGCTAGTTCATCCTTCTCAATGGTGTATGTAGAATTCTCTTCGCGAGCCAATCGATACTTCAGAACAAAAGCGGCTATTCCTTTTTCGCGAAGCCATGCTGCAGGATTGTAACCTTCGTGGTCAATCCATAATTCTCTGTGACCACCGCCGGGAGCAATGATAAGGGCAACTCCACTTGGCTTCGCTGGTAAATAAGGAGTAATCGACGGATGATGAATATTTGACACTACGTGATCACCCGTTTCAGCAACTCTTATTTTCTCAGCTCCAGTTTTTCCATCGGAGCCCGGCGCGTCTTTTGGCCAAAGGAGAATTTCCTTAGGCTCCTGAACAGGTGTAAATGCTGTCAATGCCAGCACAGCAATTACTCCGCTCGTGATAAATGACCTTCTCATTCTACATTTTAAAAAATGTCACTATTCTCAACATACATTCAGCCCTACTTTTTCAACTCTTCCACTTTCGTGAAAGCAGAAACACTCTTTTGCGTTATTATCTCAATTATTGATTCTTTCAAGCCCGGGGACGACGCTTTTATATGAATACCTCCCGGTTGATTTTTAGGTTGAATCACTGCCAGCGCCAAACCATTAAATACTTTTCTAGAGTTACTTTTCATAGAAGTATGATCTGCTGGATTACCATTATCAAAACCAATCAAACTACCTTCACCCTCTACTGATAGTTGAATCTGATTTTTTGCAACCGGAACTACATTGCCATTGGCATCTACAACTTCGATCTTAACATGAGCTACATCGCTGGCGTCAGCATTTATAGAATTTCGATCAGTTGACAGACGGACAGCGGCCGGCATACCTGCAGTACGCACCGCCTCTTCACAGACAACCTTGCCTTCTTTTCTTCCCACGGCCTTTAGTGTTCCCGGCTCATAAGGAACATCCCATAGCAAGTGAAGATCACCTGTGGTTATATTTATTTGTGGACGATCATATTTATTCCATCCTCCCGAATTTCCCTGACGGGGAAACTCGAGTGACTTTTTGCCAAAAGATCTTCCATTAAGGAAAAGCTCTACCGTGTCACAATTAGTGAAGACCATGACAGGAATTACTTTTCCTTCTTTACCAGTCCAGTTCCAATGTGGGAAAAGATGAATCATTGGTTTCTCAGTCCATTGACTTTGATAAAAATAGTAGGCGTCCTTGGGGAATCCGCAAAGATCAATCACACCTGAGCTTGCGTTTTTATTTGGCCATCGTGCTTCACCCAAATAATCAATTCCTGTCCACATGAAATCTCCTATTACATAATCATGAGCTGCCACAAATTTCCAAAGCTGCTCAGCGCGGATTACACTTGGTAAATGTGCAGGCCTGATTACCGATGAATCTACTTTGTAGAAACTGCCTCCATGATAATTTCCGCGAACACCAGATATGGAAACGCTTTCTGTTCCTACCATTTTCCATTCGGGATGATCGTGGTGATCAATATCATAAAATAGCTCTCTCCGCTCATGCCACCGATCGACATAATTATAACCAACAATGTCAAGCATTTGAAGGAACGGCAATTTTGCTGAGCCGTTATCTGCAGCTATGTTATCATTCCCGGTAGTAACAGGGCGGGTAGCGTCTTCGCGGTGGAAAGTCTCAATGAGGGGTTTAAGAATTTCATGCCCGGTCTCCTGTTTCTGTTCCCCAATTTCATTGCCCGCACTCCACATCACCACAGAGGGGTGATTGCGATCGCGATGGATAAAATTTACAAGGTCATGTTGCGACCAGTTGTCAAAGTAATTGCTGTAGCCATATTTTACTTTGCCTGCTTTCCATTCGTCAAAAATTTCATCTTGTACCAAGAATCCCATTCGATCACATAAATCCAAAAACTCCGGGGCAACGGGATTGTGAGATGTGCGAATCGCATTACAGCCCATCTCCTTCAATATCTTCAATCGCCGCACCCACATGGCTTCGGGCACAGCAGCGCCTACGCTTCCAGCGTCATGATGAAGGCAAACTCCCCTCATTTTTACTCGCTTCCCATTGAGAAGAAAACCTTTGACAACATCGTATTTAATATCACGTATCCCAAATGGAGTGGCAACTTCATCAATCACTTTTCCCCTATCAATTATTTGAACACGAAGCGAGTACATATTTGGTGTCTCAATTGACCAACGCGAAGGGGTAGAAACCGTCAGGCGCTGAGTCAACTCCGCACCTTTGTTTGACTCAATGGATATAGACGATTCTGTTTTGGATACTTCGTTACCCTTTGAATCCAGTACAGTCGATCTAACTAAAAAATCATTTGAGGTTTTGTAATTGTTCCCTATGATCGTCTTTGCAGAAACTGTGGCAGTCGACGAGTCTGCAACGGGTGTTGTAATGTATGTACCCCAATGTGCTACGTGCAATTGATCCACGAGCGTAAGCCATACATGTCTGTAGATACCTGAGCCTGAATACCACCGTGTGTTGGGCTGTCTCGAATTATCCACACGCACTACTATAATATTCTCTCCGCTTTTAATATAAGCAGTGAGGTCGTAATAAAAACTCATGTACCCGTTTGGATAATGACCGAGATGGTGACCGTTGATCCACACGTCGCTGTTTTGATATACACCATCAAATTCGATCCATACATTCTTCTCAGTCACTGATTTTGAAAGTGTGAAATGTTTTCGATACCACCCGACACCTGTGGGCAAGTATCCGCCTCCGCCCCCGGTTGTTTCTTTTTCTGTAAACTCCTTTTCAATACTCCAGTCGTGTGGCAGATTAAGAGTTCTCCATTTACTGTCATTGAAATCTGTTTTAGCAGCGCCAACAGTATCGGTTTGAGAGAACCTCCAATTTATATCCATCAATAATCGCTGACGGTTATTCGGCGTGGCTGTGCAAAGAATAAAACCAGAGACAAGAACGAGACACAAGAATAATTTCTTCATTGATTTTTCGCAATAAACTTCTTGTTCATTTCGTCATATACGGCCATGAAATCATTGGCCTTCCCCTGTTTATCAAAGACAGATTCCCATGTATTCAAGGGTTCCCAGATTGCAGTTCCTTTTCCTTTTCCGTTAGGGAGACTGAACACGATCTCATGTACATCGCGCTTCTTTTGAGAATATTCCACGACAATGATGTCTTGCTCATAACGGTTTGCCATGCTTGTCAAATTATTTTTCAAATCATCCAGGGTGCCATGCCACTTGGGATAGTACGACATGCCGATCACGTCAAACTGAATATTTCGTGCCAGCATATTGTCAAAAAAGAAAACTGATTCTTCATGCTGACCGCCAAGCGCTATATGTAACATGATGGCAATCGATTGATCCACCGATTTAACACCTGCTATTCCAGATTGTATCAATTGAGCGAGGCTATCCAAATTACTTATATGCCCGTCAGGCCAAATCATTCCGTGATTGATTTCATTACCCACTTGGACCATGTCAGGAATTGTACCCTGATCTTTTAATGCCTTGATCACTTTTCCGGTATAGATCTCGACAGAATCTTTTAACTGCGTGAATCCTAATTTTTTCCATGCAGCTGGCTTGTATTGTTTTTCCGGATCAGCCCAATAATCACTGTAATGAAAATCGAGAAGTATCTTCATACCTGCTGCCTTCACTCGCTTGGCCATTTGCTTTGTGTGCTCAAGATCACAGAATCCTTTTTTCGGTGAGTAACCACTATCTGCAGCTGGATTGTGAAATATTCTCAGGCGTATATAATTGAAGCCATGATCTTTAAGTATTTGTATCACATCTTTTTCAATTCCATTGTCTGAGAATCTCATACCGCGCGCCTCCAGTTGTGGCAAAAAAGAAATATCGGCACCGATCATTTTATCAATTACAGGCTTGACCGTTCTTTTTTGATTGGATGTAACCCGATGAGGCGTACCCATATGAACAGTATGAATGCCAGTGCTGCCGGACTGGAGACCTTTTGACTTCGCTTCAAATTTTATTTTGTCAATTCTACTCCCCGCTTGTAGTATCACCTGACATTTGCCATTGTATAGACTTCGCTGCCAGAGGCTGTCAACCAAAAAATGATCAGGCTCACGACTGGCTGGATCGTCGTTAATCACTTTAATTATTTTCGCTTCACCTGTAAAAACAAACTTTATTAAATTCTTTGCCCCCTTCACCTCACGGTTTTGCTTGTCGACCACGCTAATGGTAATAATTGCAACATCTTTTCCGTCTGCGAAAATTGTTGTGCGATTAGGTGTGACTACTATTTCATAGGGATCATTAGGTTCGATTTTAGTGTTTGCCTTTTGTAACCAAATGCTTTCCACATCCAGATTGTAAGATTTTTTTAAATCAGCTGAAGGAATGCCGGCGCCAATTGTCACTTCAATCTTCTCTGCCTGAGATAAATTTATTTTGTTGTTTAATTTATTTGCTTTGAAAGCCAACGGTTGAAAGCCTGGGAAAGGTCTCGGCAGCAGCAGCGATGAGTCGGGAATAAAACTATTTATAGGAATCTCTAAATCCTTAAAGTCATTGGGTAACGACACAAAAGCCGAAACCGAAGACCCATCCGCAAATAGCAAGGCAACTTTTGCTTTTAGCGGACCAGAGTTCGAAGTCCTCGCACGCAGTATCAGCCTATCAAATGAGCCCATCTCTCCCATCCTTCCTTTCAGCTTATCCGGAAAAGAATATTGGAAGCCCATGATTTTTGCTCCCGACAATTCATTAGCTGCCATACTCAGGATCAACTGTTCTGGTTTTTCACAGGTAATGAAATTGGTTTGAAAACCCCTTCTGAACGTTGGGTAAGTTCGCACTGCCCGATCGTTAGTAGGATTAAACAATTCTAATCCACCATTGCTGGCCGCAACAAACGTTTTCCAAGTTTCACTGTGATAATTATCCCAGGCGAACGGATTGCCTTTATTATTGCCTGGAAAAACCACGACCTCATTTCCGTTTCTCAGAACGATTCTGTAATTCAATACTCCGGGAGTAAGCAGGTCTGCCGGAATCTCACCAACAAAATCAGAAGCCGTCTTCCTCACCATCGGAATAGTTTTAGACCGCCCGAACATTTGATTAACCTGCAGGGACACTCTTCCGGTGTCGATGCCTACAACTTTTGCGGAAATGAGGATCGATTTGCCTGAAGAAACTTCCGTGAATGGCTGATGTGATAGGTACATTTCTGTAGTTGTCTGTTTTGGCGCAACGAACTCATCAAGCTTTATTACTCCGACATGATCAATCTTGCCTGAAAAAACTTTGTCCTTCTTAGTTAATAGATACGAGCCCGGTGACAGTTGAACTCCGGTGACAGTTGATTCGCTTGAAAATGAATTCCCTTCATTCAAACCCTTGATGGTAAAATCCGAGCCGAGGTTTGGAATTGTAATCTGCATCTGATTATTCTGCCATTGAATGCGCGTAACTTCTTTGCTGGGTGAAGCTCTCTCGAACGGATCGCGTATATAAACTGCGTCAGGCATAACTTCAAGTCGCCACACTCCATCCTCGAGCTTATCCAAAAAATAAGCGCCTAGTCCATGGTATTTAGCAATAGAAGAGCTTCCAACTCCGGCAACGTGCTGAAGTTTAGTAACATTAACTGGTTTAGTACTTGTTGAGTTTGAATAGTAAAACTCCTCATCCGAATTCATCTCACTTAACGCCTCCTTGTAGCTCACACGAAATACATCAAACACACTGTCGGCCGGATAGGCACCAAAGTTTTTCTGTCTTGGTACTTTATGAAAAACTCTGGAGGCGATTAACATACTTATCGCTTTTGATGGAGTGTATGCCAGATTCAGATAATGTGTCTGATATTCAGTGTTGGCGTAGGCAAGCGCCATCGGATCGTAAGCGAATTGTGTTGCCCATTGAAATCCTGTTTGTCTAAAACTCCTCGCCATTGCCGGATACATGTTGGACTGTAAAATATCGGCTGCATCAAACTCGTATACCATCAACGCTTTTTTCGCGAAAGCGGGAATGGTATCGAATGGTATCGCGTACTTGTCAACGTGAGGTAGATAATTTCCTTTTAGTTCATTGCCCGATACAAGGCCCGAAGGATACCATTGAAAACTAAAGCCGTTGACAACAGACGCGGCAACAGCATCGGCATAGTAGGGTCCTTGACTTATATTATAGAAGACTGGTTTCGACCAACCTGTACTTTTAATCGCTGCTGCGAGACGGTTGATATAATTGGTCACTCCGCTTTTTGGACCGCTGTGACTTGGTTCGTTATTGATCTCTACAGCAACTACATCGGGGTCGTCCTGATAAGAAAATTTTGTATAAGGATTCACATGTCTGAAAAACTGCTTTAGATAGTTTTCCTGCGCGGCTATTGCCGAATCATTTGTCGTTAGTTTGCCTCGGCCATAAAATCTTGAAAAGCCCGGCGTGTTTTCATCTCTTTCAGGATACCCGTTTCCCCAAAAAGCAATTGGTGTTATTATCGTTTTGATGTTCCTCTTTTTCAATTCAGCCAAAAGGAAATCGAATAATCTCAGGTGTTCATTGTCTAGCAGGTTGCCGGATACATCAGAAATCTCGTTGTCCCACACGTGCACCCGGAAAGCATCAAGACCAATGCGGGCCAGATGATAGACATCTTGTTGAATTGCTTTTTCCAGATCAATATTAAGTGCCTTGTGGGCCCGAAATGCATAAGCGAACGGAGTTGTATAGTTTACCCCAAAAAAAGAGGCTTCTACATTATTACTTTTCCATCGCCAGACTCCATTCTTATCAATGTAAGTACTGGTGTTATTTTTTTGTGTGCGCTGAGCCAAGCCCACAGAACAAATCAGAATGAAAATGCTCAATGAAATAACTATGCGTGTCATTTTTTTATCGACCGTTAAAATTTGGTAATTCCAATACAACAAAACCATCCTATTTCGATTCTCTTCCTTAATCAAGAATCAAAAGGATGAAACTCATTCCCAAGTGTAATTAGGAGCGATAAAGTTGGGGGCAAACGATTGCATAAGGCTCAACAAATCGTACAGAAATGGATAATAATCGACACTAAAGCCTTAGAAACAGTACTTATTGCAACAAATTCGAGATAAGGGATTGGGTGTCACGACAACAACAATTTGGAAACAATTACCTTCGATTTTGTAAACAGTTGGTAGGGTCATTATGCCCGATTCACTTCTGTAAAACGGCCTCCGATAACCACAAAAATTGAACATTAAGGAACCCAAATTTGACCATGCTACGACACTTATATCTATCAGTAATTTGCATCACATTAATTTCGAACAGGGCCGTTGCAGCCGATTCACTTTACTTCTCAACTCTTTCAATCCGCGACGGGTTGCCTTCCAACATTATCAGCGCGATAGCTCAGGATAAAAATGATTTTATATGGATTGGGACATCCAATGGCTTGTGTCGTTATGATGGTCACCGGTTTATTACCTTCAAAAGAGAAGGCTCAAACTCTCTTCCCGCAAATGAAATCAGCGCTCTGCTTATAGACGGAGATTTTATCTGGGTTGGAACGTGGAAAGGATTATGCAAAGTGAATACTCTGACTTTTGAAGTCGTCCCGGTAGACATGAAAGGTAACAATGTGATTCGTGCACTTTGCAAAAACGGTGATGACATCTGGGTAGGAACTACCAACGGACTTATTAAATATTCGAAAGATGGACTAATCGAATACAATACTTCCAACAGCAACATCAGTCACAATACAATCCGGGCGATTCATCCTGACAAGTATGGAAATCTTTGGGTGGGGACTTATGATAAAGTTAACAAGCTCCCGAAAGAAAAAAATTCATTTATTCAGATTGACCTTAAAGGAGACTACAGGCCTGAATTAAAAAATAATCTTATCACCGATATCAAGCCCAACTTGAGCAACGACTCTTTGATTTGGATAGGAACTGAAACGGGGCTTTGCGAATTGAATGTTTTTTCTGGGCGCCATCGATCGTACAATGAACGGAACGCTAGACTCAGCAATGAAGTCGTCAAGAATATTTACACCGACCATGAAGGAAACCTTTGGCTTGGCACTGACTTCGGTCTAAATATTTTCGCTCCTAAAAATTTCTCCAACAGAGTTGTCTTCCATAATCCCCAACTACCTTACTCCATTGGCAACAATGTTATCTGGCAAATCATGGAAGACTCCGGCGGAGTAATCTGGTTTGTGACTTCCAACGGACTTAGCCGATTAAATAAGTACAGAGATTATTATGATTTCCATGAGGTCTCCTATTATTCCAGCAGCCAAACCATCGGCAATCAAGTACGGTCGATGCTGATCACAAGACAAGGAACAATGTGGTTAGCCACGCAACATGGTGCACTTAGAATTAACCAAGTAACAGGCGAGAGAATAATGTTCGATACTCATTCCCCTGAAGGGAAAAAGATTTTACTTAACAATGTGTACGCGTTGGAAGAAGATGACTTCGGGCGAATTTGGATTGGAACTGCCGGCGGGATCAATGTGTGGGATGAATCGAAAAAGAAAATGTATTCCATCACCTCGAACCCTACCAATGGATTGATCACCAACTACGTTTCCAAATTTACCCGAGGCACCGACGGATCGTTTTGGGTAAGTGCTTGGGAAGGTGGTCTTTTCAAAATCGTCGGGAATTTCGAAAACATTAATTCGCTCCACTTTGAATTAGTCGGCGACTTCGGTTCGCAAAAAAATGTGTCGGGCGGAAATGCCATCTGGGCTATTAATTATAACGAGCTCTTTCGTATTGATCTCAGCACCTACCAAAGCAAACGTATTCAATCCTTTAATGCTATCGCGAATAAAAAAAGTATCAACAGCTTATACTTTTCTAAAAAGGGCAGTCTTTGGGCCGGCGTTCCAAACGGGCTCATCGAATACCGGCCTCAATCTGACACTGCTGTCTTTCACCCGCTAATTATAGGTAACGATGTAATACTTGCAAGTATCACCGAGGATGATCATGGAAATATTTGGGGAGCCGCCGGAGGATTCTTATTAAAGTATCATATCTCGTCGCGGCAAATTGAAATATTTCCTTTAGAGAAAGATGCGCCACTCAAAAGTTTCTTTGACGGTTGCTTTGTCAAAACCACCAGTGGAGAAATTCTTTTCGGAGGAGACAACGGCTACATAAGTATTTCTGCTGCTGCAAAACCGGTACAATATAAACCCAGCGTGTTCATTACAATGCTGGAAGTCAATAACAAAAAAGTCAATGCGGGCGAAAAGATTGATGGCGAAGTATTGCTTCCTCAGGATATCGCATTTATTCACAATATCAACTTAGCGTATTCCAACCGATCAATTGCGATTGAATTTTCTGCATTGCATTACTGGCAACCCGAAATGAATGAATACGCCTATAAACTTGAAGGCGTAGACAAACAATGGAAATATGTTTCAGGTTCTAAAAATTTTGTTGTCTATTCCAATCTTTCTCCAGGAACATATAAGTTAACTGTAAAGGGCACCAATAATTACGGAATATGGAGCGACTCTGATGCAGAGCTCAATATAACAGTGCGGCCTCCTCTCTTTTTAAGCAAAGGGTTTATTGTTCTGTATTGTGTTTTCGCAGGGCTGTTAATACTTGCAGCGTTACGTTTCTACTCCTCACGGTTACACATCAGAAATGAAATGAAGCTTATCCGTATGGAAAGGGATCATTCTGAAGAAATCGATGCAATGAAACAACAATTCTTTACCAATATCTCTCATGAATTGAGAACACCTATCAGTCTTATACTGCCATCTATCCAACAAGTATTAAAACATGCTAAGCTTGACCCAGAAGATCAAAGTTTAATTCGGCTTGCTGAAAAAAACTCTAACCGGCTGCTGCGTGTAGTCAATCAAATTCTTGACTATAGAAAATTAGAGAACGGAAGTTTGGAACTGAAGATTACATCGTTAGAGCTGATCAGTTTTTGTCGCGATCTATTCTCCATGTTTTCTGACAAGGCCGCCCGAAATCAAATTAATTTTACATTCCATACCGAAGTGGATAATTGTACTATTTGGGTAGATGCCGATAAGCTTGAAACGATACTCTATAACTTATTGTCAAATGCATTCAAGTTTACACCAGCCCACGGAGCCATTGACCTAACTATTGCGAAGCATCCTGCCGACAAGGATTTTACGAAAAGCGCGGTTACTATAAAAGTTACAGATACCGGAATTGGGATATCTCCGGATGACCTACCGAAAATTTTTGAACGCTTTTTCCAAACAGAGAAAGGTAAAAAATTTGATTCAGGTTCCGGCATTGGTCTCACGATGGTAGCAGAGTATACAAAACTTCATCACGGCAAGGTAATGGTGGAGAGTACTCCAGACAAAGGCTCCAGCTTCACCATTATCCTTCCTATGGGAGCAGCTCACTTCCCGATAGATACCGATCAGCATACCGCGTCGCTCAACTTGCTAGCCACTAAATCAAATACCGATACAGAAAATTCAAATGCGTATGTATATGGTCTTGATTCTGACAAGCCGCTAATTATGATAGTGGAAGATAATACAGATATGATTGATTTTTTAAGAATCAACCTGAAAGCCAAGTATCATTTGATCATCGCCAACGACGGAGAAGAAGCACTGCAAAAAACAAATAGCATTCTTCCAGAAGTTATTATTAGCGACATTATGATGCCCGTGATGGATGGCATTACGCTTTGTAAAAAAATCAAAGAGAACCAGAGAACCTCGCACATAGGGATAGTGCTCCTCACTGCCAAAGACCTGGTGTCACAAAAAATAGAAGGGATACGAGTTGGTGCAGATGTCTACCTGACAAAGCCCTTTGAAGTCGAATTGCTTATTGCATCGATTGATCATTTACTGAAAAGAAAACAGGAGTTGTCTAGCTATTTTAAATCGGAGATATTAACACATCCCGAGCTTCAAAGCACAAAAGAAAATGTGGACGACAAATTTGTAAAAAAGGTGGCAAATATAATCGAGGCGAATATTTCCAATTCTGAATTCAACGTTGAAATCCTCAGTCGCGAGATTGGAATGAGTTCAACACATCTTTATCGAAATCAGTCATTCATCAGGGGAAACTGGTTCACTTCATTCCTCAAGACAATATCTATGTTTACTTCCGCACGTTGCGCC